>NZ_JBEYUY010000001.1:0-143907 GCF_040643775.1 Streptomyces sp. NPDC047081
ACCTCCATCCAACCGGACCGGAACACGCCCGCGCGCCTCTTCCACCTGCAAAACACCACGTCACAGGCCTACAGAACGACTTTGCCGGGGCCCTGGGCGCGGATCAGCCAGACAGGGCGCCGCGACGAGCGGCAGCCGTGGCGCAGCACATGGACATATCACAGCGGTGATGTGCTCGACCTTCGCCCATGGGTCACGCTTGGCATTCGATCGGTGACAGCTCATAGGAATCCCGTCGTCGTCACAAGGGTGGGCTCATGCAGAAGGCAGTCGGGGCGATCCAACGGCTTGTAGCGAAGTGGACCGCGGCCATTGAGGCACACCGCCATCTCGACAGAGAACCGATTTCTCCTCTGTCTGTGGAGTGGTCCTGTGAGCCCGCCTGGGAGACTTGGACCGCGGCGCGACAGATTGAGACTGTTCCGTTTGCCCGCAGACCAATCCGCGATGTAGCTCAGGGCCGTATCTCGACAACCAGTTACCCGCTGGCATGAGTAGGGCCATGAACGTCCTCGGAGTATCTGCGTACTTCCACGACAGCGCCGCCTGCCTGATCCGCGATGGCGAAATCGTCGCAGCTGCCCAGGAAGAGGCCTTCACTCGGCGAAAGCATGACCAGTCCTTCCCTGCACAAGCTGCGCAGTGGTGTCTGCAGTCTGCTGGCATCGACTGGTCAGATGTCGACTGGTTCGCCTACTACGAGTTGCCCTTGCTCAAGATGCGTAGGGTGTTGGCGTCAGCCGCAGCAGCCGGACAGCAGGAGCCGATTCGCGGAACGGAGCTCTGGGCGCAGCTCAACGTCAGCAGCAGGCGTGATGTCGGAGCGATGTTCCCTCCGGGCCGGCGCCGTGGGCGTGTGCTCGCGGTAGAACATCATCTGTCTCATGCAGCCTCTGCGTTCTTCCCGAGTCCTTTCGATGAGGCCGCGGTCGTGACCGTTGATGGCGTCGGCGAGTACACGACGACATCGATCAGTCTTGGCCGGGATCACAGCCTCACCCCCCTAAGGCGGCAGACGTTCCCCCACTCTCTGGGGCTGTTCTACTCAGCCTTCACTCACTATTGCGGATTCCGTGTAAACAGCGGTGAGTACAAGCTCATGGGCCTCGCCCCCTACGGCACGCCGCGCTACAGCTCCCTGATCGAAGACCGGATCATCCGAATCTCGCAGGACGGCTCGTTCCGGCTGAATATGGACTACTTCGACTTTCTCATCCCCTCCTCCCAGCGGCTGTCGGCGGATCGACTCGAAGAACTGATGGGCCGTCCCCGCCGCTCTGAAGAGACCGACCTCGACGAGTTCTATGCCGATGTTGCAGCGTCGGCGCAGGCCACCTTCGAGAAGGCGGTCGTTCGAATCACGCGCCACGCACGATCGATCACAGGGGCAAGGAACCTGTGCCTGGCTGGCGGTGGCGCGCTCAACTGCGTTGCGAACAGCAAGATTCAGGCCGAGAGCGGCTTCGAAGGGATCTGGGTTCAGCCAGCGGCAAGCGATGCCGGCGGATCTCTCGGGGCTGCTTCGTACGTTTGGCACCAGCGGCTGTCGAACCCACGTCGGCCTGAGGGGAGGGACGCCATGCGGGGTTCGCTCCTCGGCCCATCGTTCGACAACACGACCATCCGTAGCTACCTCGACAGCATTGACGCCCAGTACAACCAGGTCGAACACGAGGAACTGGCCCGCACTGCAGCCGAACTGCTTGCCGAAGGGAAGATCGTCGCATGGTTCCAGGGAAGGCAGGAGTTTGGACCTAGGGCGCTCGGCAGCCGGTCCATTCTCGGGGATCCAAGATCACCTGGTCTCCAGCGGCATCTCAATTTGGCGGTGAAGAATCGGGAATCGTTCCGACCGTTCGCGCCTGCCGTACCTGTTGAGGATGCGAAGGACTACTTCGAGGCTCCAAACGGCTCGCCCTACATGCTGTTCGTAGCGCCAGTCAGGAAGGACCTTCGGGTACCGGTGACCCATAAGGATGGCGGTCTCAGACCAGAGGAGCGTGTCAGGCAGGTCCGCAGCGTTCTGCCGGCCATCACACATGTCGATCACTCGGCGCGCCTTCAGACAGTCGACCGTGCCACCCATCCACTGTTCTGGGATCTACTTCGTGCATTCGGCTCCATAACAGGAACTCCGGTGCTAGTGAACACATCGTTCAACGTCAGAGGCGAACCCATTGTCTGCACTCCCGAAGATGCCATGAAGACGTTTCTTCGCACAGAGATTGACTATCTGTGCATCGGAGACAACCTTCTGGACCGTCGGAAGCAGTCTGCCGTCGACATCACCATCTCCCCTGTCGCAGACTTGGATTGAGTGGCGGAGCATGAGACCTCTCGATATGTACTATCAGGCGCTCTCGCTCATAGCGCCCCGCACTCCTCTGGTGCGCTCAAGAATCTTGAATGAGGCCCTGCACGGGATCCCCTACACTCGCCTTAGGAAGCCGCACCTCGGTATGTTCCAGCCGGACTCCCTGCTTGGCTGGTCGCACGTGGAGGGTACTCAGGCCGTCCATCCGTCGTTTGAGTTTCGCGCACGATACAAGATCGATGGCTCCGGCAGGCGTGAGACAGGATACTCCGGAAAATCATCGAAGGTTGCGATCCTGGGCTGCTCTTGGGCATTTGGGCACGGAGTCAACGACGACGAGACTTTTGCTGCTCGACTGTTTAGAGACCAGAGCGTACCCGTCCACAATTATGCGTGCATGGGCTATGGGCCTGCACAGGCCTATCTTCAGCTACTTCATCGAGTGGACCTGAAGCAGGCCGTGGAGAGCGACGGCGTCGTTGCGTACGTTTGGGTACCTGACCAACTCATGCGAGCTTGGCGCCGGCTGGAGTGGATCGTCCTGAATTCGTGGGTAAACCCACACGGGCCCAGCCACCCTGTGTTTGACCTGGATAATCAGGGGCTCCGGCATGTTGGACTTGTCGGGCGTGAAGGAGCCACAGTCGACTCGCCGCTTCTGCCGGGAGTCGTCGAGCGGACAGAGTGGCGAATAACCACTCTCCTTATCAGGGCAATGCATGAACTGGTCACTGCGACGGGGCGGCAGTTCATGGTGGTGGTGCCTCCCCTCCCTGACCGGAAGCAGGACCAGGCCGCTGGACAGATGCTGGCAGGACTCCTGGCGTGTAGCGGAGTTCCCTGTATAGACATGAACCACGAGGCGAATCTCAGGCGTAGCGACAGCGGTGCGATGTTCTACCGATTCGACGAACACCCAACTGCTACGTGGCATGCAATTGTCGCTGATTCCCTGGCGAAGGCAATCCTCGAATATACCGCCGCAAAAGAGAGCTGAGGCAAGGACACCATGATGAACTCATCGACAGTCATCAACCTCGAGCCGGCACGTCGCCTGGTGGACCGGCACCTGGCGCACGAGACTCCCTTCGAAGTCGCCATCGACTCTCTGAACCTGACCATCTTCCCTGGAGTGTTCTGCCCTGCGTACACCAAGACCAGCGCGTTCCTCGCGAAACATGTTCGGGTTGACCCCGGGGAGACTGTCCTCGATGTCTTCAGTGGGTCCGGCTACCAAGGGTTGCTAACCGCACATACTGCCGCCAAGGTGCTTTGTGTCGACAGCTCCCCCGAGGCAGTCCGCTGCGCCATGGCCAACGCCGAGAGCCAGCAGGTGTCTGACAGGGTTACTGCCCTGGTAGGCGATCTCTTTGATCCAGTGACCGAGCGGTATGACGTCGTCATCGCGAACCCCCCGCTACTGCCTGGAACCCCGGCCAATGCGATCGAAGCAGCGATCTTTGATCCCGAGCTCATCCACTCCAAGAGGTTCCTTGAGCAGGTCGGTGACTACCTGACCGACCGAGGGCGGGCGTACCTGATCGCCACCGATGCTCATCAGGGCATGGGGATCCTCGACGTCATCGCCTACAGCGAGGAGTGCGGCCTCAGCGCGTCGGCCATCGCCCGCCTGCCCCTTCCCTACGAGACTTATACCGTCTATCGGGTCAGCTCACCGAGGTCTCACTGATGGCGCGCATCATTGCCACCGCCGAGAACTTCGCCTTCGGTCCCGCCGGCAAGCTCATCACTGTTGCGGAGAGGCTTTCACAGCAGGGGCATCAGCTCACATTCGTTGGGTATGGCACGGCCTTCCAGCTCGCTCGGCGTTCCGGGTTTTGGGAGGAATTGGTGGAGCGAGACACCGACGGGGAGAGCTTCGGCCGGTACTGCCAGAATTCTCTTCGCGGCTTCGACCTCCTCGTCTCCTGCGTAGATCGATCAAGCGCCGAAGAGGCCAAGAGACTGGGCGTCCCCGTCGTCTGGCTCGATCCTCTCTCCTGGTGGTGGGATGAGCTACCGAACTGGGTCTCAGATCTCGACCTGCGGATCACACAACGGAGCATTGGTTCAGAGCCGGCAGGACACCCGTCTCATCAGCACAACAGTCGCAATCACGTCGTCGTGGGGCCGATCGTCGAGTCGATACCTCGCCCGGATACGCCTCCAAACGCCGTTGACCTGCTCGTCAACTTTGGCGGCGGGGAAGCAGCAGGATGGTACGAGTTGGGCAAGGACACCAATTACCCCCTTGTAGTGGTTGAAGTTCTGCATTCACATGTAGACCTGAATAGATTCAGCTCAGTCACCATCACTGGCGGCGAACGGTTTGTGTCTGAATGCAGTCGACAGTGGCCTGACAGCCCATACTCATTCGATTGTCTCGGGCATGAGGAATTTCTGACGCGACTCGCGTCTTCCTGTGCCTTCCTCACTGTGCCGGGGCTCGAAGCTCCCTTGGAGGCGTGGTCTGCCGACATTCCCACACTGTTCCTGCCCCCTTCCAATAGCAGCCAGTACGTTCAACTCGACGAGTACCGAAGGCAGGGGGTTGCTGCCGCCAGTATCCACCTGAGAGATCACCTGCCCGGGCTGGACCTGATGCGACTCCCGTTGCGGGATCGCTCAGCGCGCTTCCTGCAGCAGTTGACTAGGTTTGAAGTCGACCCGGAACTCCGTCGGTCGTGGGGCAGGCAACTCGAAGCGATGCTGAACGACAGCGACTCATGGCCTCAGTTGGTCAGTGACGCCCATGCATTCATCGAGCGGCTCGGCCGGAATGGGCTTGATGACTGCGTCGAAGCCATCGAAGCTCTACTGCGGCGGAAGGGGATCTGAGCCATGCGTGTATTCCTAGCAGGCATCATCCAGGGTGCTCGTACTGATGACGGTATACATCACCAGGGCTACCGCAAGGAGATCCGTGATGCTGTATCGGCCTCCTATCCGGAGGCTCAGTTCGTGGATCCCCACGAGGAGAACCTCGGCCGGTTGGAGTGGTCGCGAGACCTCCAGAGGGAGATGTTCCTCCGCTACGTGACGGAGGCGGGACGGTGCGACGTTCTCGTCGCTTGGCTCCCCGAACCCAGCATGGGGACATCGGTCGAGATGTACGAGGCCTACCGCATGGGGGTCCCTGTGCTCACGATCAGCCCCATGGCGGGGACTTGGGCAGTTTTCTCGCTCGCGACTAGAACTTTTCGGGATATGAAGGCGTTCTCGGCGTTCGTTCGCAGTTCAGGCTTGACCGAGTTGATGCCCTCTCCCCGAGGCAGGGGGACATCAGAGGTGGGTGGCATGAATGAATGAGATCATCAACAGCTGTGCGGACTGGCAGTGGAACGTCAACTCCTGGTCGAAGCAGGACAGCCCCGCTGCTGCGATCAATCACTTCCTGGCGCGCCGGCACACAGGCGCAACTGAACACTCTGATCGCCCCTTCGCATGGCTCTGCTACGGGCAGCGAGGTGATGCGACCGCGGTGGCTGCCTACCGTGCATACCGTGACTCGATGGGGGATGAGGGGCTGTTCGCCGCAGTACTCAAGGCTCACGGTCACCGGAAGGCGGACCTTGAGGAAGCCGCGGTGCATCTGGAGTGGCAGGCGCACAACCAGCCTCTCTCCCTGACTACAGGATGGGCCGCCTGGCGGGCCGGCGCCGCAAGCTCCGTCGAGGCCATGTTCCAGATACTGCTTGGCCAGAGCCACAATGGGAGCGCCTGTCAGCTGTACCGGGCGTGCTTCGACGAGAACCTTGCTGCGTTCTTCGAGGTGGTCAGCGTCAACGTGGCACAGCTCAAAGTGGGTGGGCACGACCACCCCTATCTCCACGGAGCGACACCGGATGCTTCCGTCCTGCGCGATCAGGTACCAACCGCAGTGGACGATCGCACCAGTCGAGGGGGCTGCTGAGTGCAGAAGTCACCGCGGGTGGATGTCATCGTCCCGTATGGGCACTCACCCGGTCAGCCTGAGCGTCAGGAGAATCTCCAACAGGTATTGGCAAGCCTGCAGAACAATCTTAAGTACAAGAACTGCCGTGTGATCTTGGCCGAGTTGGGGCCGAGGGCCACTCAACAGGACCTGGCTCGCAGCCTGAAGGCGGACTACGTCTTCACCAGATCGGATGAGGAGTTCTCACCTGGGCGGGCGATGAACGCGGGCTTCCTCAGCCGGCAACATCCGGCTGATCTGGTGTACTTCCACCAGGCTGACTTCCTCGTTGCCCCGGACGTCCTTGACCGCGCGGTACAGCTGATGCTGCGACTGGACTGTCCGTTCGTCTATCCCTACTGGGGAGAAGTGCATCTCTCGCGGATGATGAGCGAGGCGGTGCGCTGCTCCGTGGTGGAGCCGGGGCAGGTCTTCGACGTCCTTCAGCGGTGCGTCGCACATCGGCGTGCCAGTCAGGGGGCGGAGCAGGCCGCCTCTGATGCGTATGACGAGGTCGCCCTGAACAATGACGAGTTGGAGTCCCTCGTCAGCTCGCTCCCGGCTAGTCTCCGACAAGAGATCATCGAGGCCGACCAGGTCCGGTTGTGGGGAGCGGATGACCGCTCGTACGCGCCCTACCGGTGGGTCGCGAAGGGGACTCTCGCTGCCCGGCTCTGCCGGATCAGCGGAGGGCCCCGTGCCAGTGCCGCCTATCTCTGCTCCGATGCCGCATTCCGCCAAGCCGGCGGGGTGCCAGAACTTCCTGGCTGGGGATACGAGGATCTCATCTTCTGGCACACGGTACAGGCCTTCCATCCCTATACAGGCGACCGCAATGGGATCTCGTTCAGAGACAGCACCATCACGATGAATTACCCACTTATTCATCTATGGCATCCCATCAGCGGGCGTCCTGACTACTACGCCGCCACGGAACAGAACGAGCGGATCTTTCACGAGTTCCGCACCCTCACCACTGATCAACGACGCGCTGCCGTAAGACCGCTACCGCCTCGCGGCGAGTAAACCAACGGCACTCCAAGTAATGGAGGTGAAAATAGGATGGAAACCGCGCTAGGAATAGACCTGAACGCCCTCACGCCTATCGGACGATCCTCCTATCTTGGGTTGCTGGCATCTACAGGACAGCAGGTCAAGATAATTCTCGTCAAGGGTGCAGAGGTGCCGCCGCTTCAAAAGGCAGCTGCGCTCCGTCGGGAGCTCATCGAGGAATTAGCCGGCAAGGTTAGCTTGCCGGTGCCGTTTCCCGTCGAGATCAAATCCGGCCCGTGCATATTCGAAGGCTCTACTGCGTGGGCCTTCGTCAACTCCTACGTCCCAGGGTCAGATCTCACCAATATCATCCGACTGCTCACCCCTGGCCAGGACTCCGAACTTGTCCACGCGATGGGACAGGCCGCGGGGGTGTCCCTCGCAGTGCTGCATAGCACGTCCCAGCGTTGGATCAGAGCTCGACGCAAGGAAGACGCCGAATCCGTTTATCAAGAGAATGTCTGGCGAGACGCCACACTCGCCAGACAAGAGGCCCTGGCACGCCGAGTATCGGACGCCAGCAAGATCACGGCGTTGGATGACCGGCAGCTGCGACAGGCCCGTTCACTGGCCGGCGCATTCACCAACCGTTTCAAGACCACACGCCACCACGCCGCCGGTGAAACAACGGGCTGCTTGATCCATACGGATCTGCACGGTGGAAACATCATTCTGGACACCAGCGCACCAGCAGATGCCAGGATCGCTTCGTTCATCGATGACCAGCTATCCGTGGGCGATAGCGGATACGACATTGCCAGCATCCAGAACTGGGCGTTCGAAGTTATGGACGAGCAATCCTTCATAGCGTTCATCCATGGGCTCGAAATCGGATACAAGAGTCTCATTCCGCACTACACCCTGCGAAGTTCTGATCTGCTTCTCTATCTCACTGCCCGTTCCCTCGGGCGACTGGCCTATTACGCACGGTCTGCTCCACAGTGGGTCGAGCCGTATGGATCGGAGCGACTGTTCCGCCATCTCGACCTGCTCGACGGGATTGCCAGTGCGGCGGCCTCAACCGACAGTTTCACCGACCCTTTCGTAACCGTTAGGAGACTGGCTACATGAATGAGATCTCCCCGGATGGGACCGTTAAGGCACCCACTGGCGCACGCGTAACTGAAGCCCAGCTGGTGCAGTTCCAAGAGGAGGGCTATTGCGTGCTGCCCGCCATCGTTCCTCAAAGGTTGATGAACCTGCTCGACGAGGAATGTGAGCAGGCCGTTCGCAAAGTGCATAGTGAAATGGGCGCCAAAGGTGTGGACGTCCTGGGCGGTAGCAGGCGAGGATTGCAGTACACACCCGGTGGCTGCCGGAACGCACAGCCGCGGCTCCGCGAGTTCCTGTTCAGCGACCTACTCCAGGGGATCTGCGCTCAACTGATCGGGCCTGAGGCCTATCTGGTATGGGAACAGTTCTCGGTAAAGATGGGTGCCAAGGGCTCCGATGGAGCGGGTGCCCGCTTCGAGAACGATGGGAACCCTCAGTCGCTCGGCTACTTTTCGTGGCATCAGGATTCGGGCTACGTGCCCCTGGATCACGTCCCGTACCTGTCCTGCTGGGTCGCGTTGGACGACATCACTGCCGACAACGGTCCCCTCCGGGTCATCCCCTTCTCAGAACTCGGCATCCGAACCCGAGTCACACACACGCCGGACCCCCTCAATGGCGACCTGGTCGGGTACTTCGGAAGTCTGCCGGGGGTTGCAATCGAGATCCCAAGGGGCAGCGTGATCTGCTTCAGCAGCACCCTGTTCCACTCAAGCTCGACGAACGACACCAGCTCCCCCAGGCGCGCCTACTTGGCTCAATACGCGTCGACCACCAGTGCAGCCAGTGGGAACGTTCTCTGGCGGGATGCCGAACGCGTCCCCTCCGGGCCCGATGTCCCTGCGGAAGAAGGAAGCGCATGAACCAGCCACCTGCCCAGCCCGAGGACGAGAGGTCACTTGATGCCGCTGTAATCAGCAAGGTGTGGCCTCGCTTCCACGATGCCGAACTCGCCGGTACCCGGAGACTGAAGGGGCGCAGCCATCGCGTCTACGAGTGCACTGACGCACGTGGTGCTGCTGTTGTGGTGCGTTTCTCGGCTCCTCAACGTGCACGATTCGACATCGAGGCCTCCCTCGTTGAGCGGTGCCGCGATGCCGGCGTCCCCGTGCCAGCGATCAGATACGTCGGCAGCGAGGACACCGTGGCCGGGCCAGTCTCGATCATGGTGCAGGACAGAGTGGCGGGCGAGACGCTCAGGGAGCATGCCAAGCGAATCGGGCCGGAGGGCGCCGGTAACGCGGTGCGACAAGCAGGCGAGGTCCTGGCCAGGATCCACCAGTTGAGCACCACGGGGTTCGGCTCCGTGGACGCCAGCCTTCATGGAACCGACAGCAAGTTCGGCAACTGGTTTATTGACGGTCTGCAGGCAAAGCTCGACGACGCCCGGCGCATTGAGCCGACCTCTGATCGGATCCTGGACAGGGCAATGGCTCTAATGCACGCCCATCGGGCTATGCTCGATGACTGTTCTCCTAGACTGCTGCATGGCGATTTCAGCCCTGACAACGTCATTGTGGAGAGCGGGAGCATTGCCGCCGTCATCGACTGGGAGGCAGCAAAGAGCGGTCCACCAGAGATGGATGTTGGCTGGTGGGATTGCTTCTTTGACTCTCCCCTGACTCAAGCACGCGAGCTGGTCTCTGGTTACGAACGGCGGAGCAAGTTCGATCCCGGGCGCCTGACGACGCTGAGGCACCTCGCCGTACTCCGGATCATGATTGGTCACTTCTCTTGGACGCTCTCGGTAGGTGATCCAGATGGGATCAAACATGCTGCCGAACGCATCGCGCTAGAAGTTGACACAGCAGCTTCCTGGGCCAGCGCATGACGTGGTGACAGCCCCATCACTCCCTGCCTCATGGGTCAAGGAGCAACAGAGATACACGCATACGGCGATGTGCGCGTCTGTATCAGTTCAGCAGACGCGCACATCGCCGTATTAAGGGCCTAACGCAGGTTCAAAATGATCGGCTCTCCATGCCGCCCTCAAACCCGCTTTGGATTCACGTGACTCGCTGATAGTCGCTGCTTGCCGCTCGAGTAACCAGCTTCAGATCGACAAGGAGCCGCCGCAATGCTGCATAGTCCGAGTGCACTTGGCCCAGCAAGTCGTTCACTTCGGACTCCGACAAATGCCGGTCCGCGGGCAGGAGTCGAGCAAGGAGCTGTGCAACACGCCACCGGAAGTCGGGATTCTCCGGAAGCTTTACGAGTCTCCCGTGCTTGAAGAACCGTTCGAGATCGGGGTCCTCAGTAAGCAATCCAGTCACTGGCAAGGTTGCGTCGATCGCGTCAGCAGCCACGCTGAGCACTGAGAGGTCCGCCGCAAGGATGTGCCCCTCGATGGACACCAGTCCGACTTCCTTGAGCCGCACAGCGTCCTTCACCATTGACTTCGGATCTCGGCCGACCGCAGCCGCGACAGCACTCAGGGAACAGTCATCGCCTCTACTCTGCCGCTCGGCTACAGCCGCGAGCAGAGTCAGCCGGCTGGATACAGAGAGAGCGCCAAGCATCTCTGCCGCGCTGCTGAGTTCAGACATGCGAACTTCCTAAGAGTCGGTCTATCTTGCGTCAAGACGGCTTCTAGCGACCTCATCGACCCGACGTCGACAGGTTGCGGCGCCCGCAGATCCGCCGAATCAGACAGTGGAGCTGTCATCGTCGCCGTTCCAAGGCATGGGCAATCCGCGACGCCGCGCGAGCACGAACGGACAGCGATCCCCCCGTCGTCTGACACGCAAGCGTATGGGCGAGTTCCACTATAAGGACATCACTCCAGTGATATGGCCCTCCTTGACAGCCCGTTCGGGCGGGCACAAGCAAGGCGCATCGGGACCCTGGGCAGGCTGGAGATGGGACGGCGCATGCTGCACGCGACGGAGTGGTGAGACCTCGGTTGAATTGCGAAGCATGGGGCCTGTGATCTCGACTGGTACATCCAGACCGTCGAGGAGCATGACTATCTTGTCGATGTTGGTCAGCTTGCGATCCCCGGACTCGAGCATCGACAGGAACGCCTGGCTCAGGCCCGTCAGCTGAGCTATGTCATCCTGCCGCAGCCTTCCTAAGCTTCGTACCAGTGTGCAGAGCCTCCCGAAATCTCGCCCCTTCAGGGCTGACCGGACTTCTGGCATATTCCAGACGTACTCGGGTACACAGAGGGGGGCTGGGACATCTGCCCGCAGCCCGCGGAGACAGGCGCTGCAGCAGTCCTCGTTGTTATACCTGCTCAGTTGGCACCCACACTCTGTACAGCGACGCCTGTGCACGGCAGTCACGGTTCCCTCAGCGGTGCGCAGTCCCGACACGGACATCCACTCCTTGGTGAACTGACACCGATGGCGCACCGCTACGACCGCAGTGAGCTGGCCAGCATGTGACCGTTCCCGCTCATGGCCGTGCGTTGCGCTCACCAGCGCAGTCGCTCGTTGGACGGGCGATGTCCTCAAGACTGGCTCCAGTCAAAGCGAAGGACCCGGACAGACTGTCCAGGTCCGATTCCTTTTGCCATCAAGGCCATTACTCGCGGGTCAGGCATCCGCCCTTCCAGCCTCATCCAGCACGGCTTCCCACGGGTACCGACGACCCGGCATCCCAGCCCGCGGCTCAACGAGTGGCCACACCTCGTCCCCGTAGATCAACCGAACCCCCGCATCGCGCAAGGCCTTGATGTGGCCATCCCAAGCGGGGTGGCGAGCGTGCGCTGCGTTCACCCGTGGCCAGACCACAACCGGGAGGTCACGTGTCCCGATAGCCTCATTGACCTGTGTCAACGCCTGGTTGTCCGAGATGCCCAATGCGAGCTTGGCGACGATGTTGGCGCTCGCGGGGGCAACGACGTAGCAGTCCACTGGGGGATGTGGGCGGGAGTCGCCGGGAAGACGCGATTCAGTGCGAACGGGCAGGCCCGTCAGCTCCTCAAGCCTGGCGGCCTCTCCGCTGGAACGGAGCCACTCACCTGCTGTCGGCGTGAGCGTGACCGCGACAGTCCAGCCGCGTTCGAGGGCGGGAACAACGATTCCCGTACGCAGCTCCTCGACGCCGCCGGCGCCCGACCCCACGACGCCCAGCACCTTGCCCTGCATCAACCTCATTGCACCGCCCTGCACCGTTGGGCCATGGCCAGCAGCCCGGACGAGTGTCTGCCGCCAGTAACCGGGGACTGCTTCCTCAGATCACGAAGAGTCTCTCGTACCCGTGGGTTGTTCCGCACGAGCTGCGGCGACGCGTGCTCAGCCTCTCGCAGCTCGCTGAAGGCGTCGTCGACGCGTCCGCTGAGGCACAGGGCGCGGGCGTAGTCGATGCGGTGGGACACCGCGCGTTCCGGCGGCATGTGGTCGACGTCGATGTGGCCGTTGTCGATGACGTAGGGGATGTTCTCCAGGTCCAGCTCGATGGAGACGCGATGTAGTTCGACGTTCGTCGGGCCGAAGCAGGTCTGCCAGTAGTTCTCGTTGGAACCGAGCCGCTCAGCCAGCCTTGTCGCACGCTCAAGCAAAGAGCTGGCCGTGGACCTGTCCTGGTGACGCGCCGCGGCCACCGCCGCGCGCAGGTGAATCATCCCGAGCAGGCTCAGGGCGGCGGGCTCATCCTCGTCGACCTGACGCACAAGCCAGGCCGCCGCGGTGTCGCCCAATTCGAGGGCGTCTTCGTAACGCCCGTTGGCCAGGAGCGCATGAGTACCGGATCGCGCGGCAGAGGCGAGTGACAGCGGATCCTCGGACTCGTCGGCAGCCCGCATAGCACGTTCGGCCGCGAGCCACGACAGGTCCGACTCACCGATCTTGGCGAGGGTGGTTGCCGCCAGGTGGTGCGTACGGGCGGAGACCGCGAGGCCGCGCCGCCGTTGATCGCCGTGGGGAAGGTCTTCGAGTTCCTGGGCGGTCTGGAGCAGACCGGGGAGCGCAGCGATGACCTCCCCGAGAACGCCTGCTTGGTAGTCACCCCAGCTGCGTTCCACAAGCATCTGGGCTTGCTCCGGCCTGGGCAATTCCCGCTGTGCCGTCGGCCCGAACAGCAGCTTCGAGAGACGGCGAGGGCTCATCAACGCATCACGAACAGCGGGTACGTCGTCCATGTGCTTCTGATCGTCCTCCATGAGGAGTGGCTGCCCCATGAGGTCACCGAGAGGGACGCGTAGCACGCGGGCGAGCTCGGCGAGCTTGTCGACCCTCGGAGCTTTCCGCACACCTCGTTCGATCTTCGACAGCCAGTCGGTGCTACGCCCAACGAGTCCTGCGAGCACGGGCTGCGTGTAGCCCCGGCGCTCGCGGTAGTACGCGATCCGCTCTCCTATGCTGAGGTGATCTCCAAGACCCCGCATGTGGGCTGCCTCCCCGACTCTCCGTCTGCAATTCACAGTAGCGGCCGACCAGATCCCGGGATCAGGGAGTGATTCGGGTAGGTGGAGCCGGGCTCAGCATCCGCGCCCGGGTCAAGCGCGGGCCGGACACTCTGTCCGGCTTCGAGAGGCTCAGTGGATGCCTTGCTGTACTGGATGCCTGGGGCGCCGGAATCACCCGGCCGTTATGGGCTAACTTGGGCTAGGAGTCGTCAAGGACAGGGAGGCTGGCAGCCACCTCTCTAATCGCGTCGAACCGTCACTCTCTCAATGGACGCTTGAAGTTTGGAGAAATCTTCAAGGCTGTCGAGGACGATGTCGGCCCCTGCGGCAACAAGTTCGGCTCCCGTGGTCTTGCCCGAGGTCACACCGATTACCGAAGCGCCGCCCTCAAGGCCGGTGCGGACGTCCTCAAGGGAGTCTCCAATGATCACGGTGTTGTCGTGAGTGAAGACCGTCCCGTATTTGGCCTGGGCGCGCTTCTGCGCGATGCCGACGAGGGCGGGGCGATGGTCGTCGTCGGACGCGTACGCTCCGATCTCGGTTTCAAGGTAGGTATCGAGCTTGAAGGCCGAGAGCTTCAGAAGCGCGTTTGGCTTGAGATTGCCGGTGACGGCCGTAGGCACCCAGTTCCCGTGAGCGCGCACTGCTTCCAGCGCGACAACGGCTCCGGGCATGAGGTGACCATCGCGGCGGAGGTCGTCCGCGTGGGCTGCGAGCCGCTCGGGCAGCAGCTCCACCATACGCGGCAGTAGATCCGCGACCGCCTCTTCGGCCACGCCGTTGTCCAGGAGCAGGGATCGGACGGCGAGGGGCATGGTGACGCCGGTGCCGCGCGCCGGCAGACGTTTGGCCGGGCGGCCGACGACTTCGGCAAACGTCTCGCGGTACACCTGGCGGTCGATATCTCCGACGTAGAGCAGCGTGCGGTCGATGTCCCACAGGATGAGGGTCTGCTGGGCATCGGTCACGTTCACGTCTTCGCTCCCGTCACGGCGGTACGGTCCAGTAGTCCCCGAGCGTACGTATCATTCGCCACCGCTTGGAGATCGCTGAGCATCGGCTCTGTGTGCTCGTTCAGACGGGCTGGCTGGAGCTGCTCGGCGAGATCCAGAGTTTGGTGCGCGGCCCGGGGCCAAGAGGCAGGCCGAGCAATGTGTTCTTAAGTTCTACCGGCTCAGTTGGCAGCAGCACTGTTCGTTAGCGTCGTGGCGACCGCGCAAGCACGTCTTCATCGCCCGTTGAGCACGCACCTGCCACCTCAACTTTCCCTGGTAAGCCTTCAATCACTCCGGTGATATCACCCGGGGAATGTGTGCATCGGGCGCTTTCCCGTCACTCTGGGACTCCCGCAGTGAACAGCGTCGACGAACCCGTCCGGAAGCGGATCATTCTCGTGCACACCCTTTGTCCTGCGGGCGCGTAGTTGTCCCTGAATCCGTCTACCGGAGTCCAAGGTGTCCTCGGCCTTACACGTACGGCTCGCTCAGTCCCTGCTGCTGGTTCGGTCGCGGAATTCGGCACGCTGGCCTCTCTTCGACGGCGGCACGGTCTCCTCGGGGGTGAACCTTGGTCGTTAGCCTCTCCGCTGTCGTACTCCTCGGCGTCATTGTCTTCCTCCTCGTAAAGAAGGCTGGCCTGAACGTGGCACACGCCGTCATCTGTGTCCTGTTCGGCTTCTTCCTGGCCGGAAGCTCCGCGGCACCGAGCATCAGGAACGGCGTTCAGGGCGCGGTTCAGCTGATCGGAAAGATCAGCTTCTAGACCGGCCGTCGGGGCGCAGACGAGGCTCTGGCCCCCTCCCTCTCCCTGGGCCCTGACGGCCTTTCCAATCACTGGACGTAACCCATGGACCGTTGATGACACCGATACCAGCTGTGTCCCAGAGCCTGACCGAGGGTACGGCCGCCGTCGCTGTACCCCTGCCGTACATGCGAGCCATGCCGGCCACGACGCACGGTGAGCGTCACCAGGTCATGCGGGGAAGCGCCCTGTGCGTGGGGCCGCAGAATCTGTGCCTGCATAAGCGGGGCGGTCCGAGACGGGGGCAGTCGTGAAGCGTCGAGCATCGACTCTGGACAGGCATCCAGCCCGTGACGATACGCGACTGCAGGTAGTGGTTGAGGATGCGGCGATGGGCCGCTGGGAGGGTGCCCGAGAGCTGCTGGCTTCGACGGGGACGGACTGGGATCGGCGTATCTTCCGTCTTCAGGTGCTTGCCCGTGTCGGGGTGCGGCTGACGTTTGCCGATACTTGGGAGCAGGCCGAGCCGCGGTCTCCGCATGCTCTTGCGCTTTTGGCCCACGTGTTGGCCCTGCGGTCGATGGCAAACGGTCGGGGGCAGGGCCGCAGTGAGCTGATGGAGCAGGCTTGGGGGGTTTGTGTCGACGCTGCTGAAGCAATGCCCAGCGACCCATCCCCGCACATTGTCATGCTCGCGTTAATACGGTTTCACTCGCCTCACCGTGACCGCGAGTGGCGCGCGACTTTGCGGCACGTGTGGGGGCAGGTGATGCAGCGCGATCCGTGGAATCGGGAGGCGCACCACGAGCTCCTCACCTACATGTTCCCCTCCTGGCATGGCGTAGGAGGCGAGATGTTCCACTGGGCGCAGGAGCGATGCGCGCTCGCCCCTCGCGGTCTCCCGCTCCACACCCTTCCTTTGGCCGCTCTCGCCGAGTCCCACCGCCTGCGGATGGAGCAGGAGGGTCACCGCTATGGACTGACGGTCCACCCGTGGACGGACAATCCGTCGACGCGGCAGGCGTGGGAGAACTGGTGGGCGTACCGGGCTCCTGGCCGACCGCATGCCGCCTTCCACGAGGACGCCAACTACTTGGCCCACGCCTTGTGCTTTGCGAATCAGCACAGGGAAGCCGCGGAGGTCTTCGACGCGATCGGCCCGTACGCCACCGATGTCCCCTGGAGCTACTGCGGAGACGCGCAGACGCTCTTCACCCGCCACCGCACCTGGGCGGTCAAGGCGTCCGCGCCGTAACGCCCTCGCGTGACCCGTGGGCCACAAACCGTCTCATCCCCGTCCAGTTACTGCTGACAGAGAAGGGCATCGCCATGCCATTGGACATACCGAGCGTCACGCCATCGGAAGAGGAGCGCCTCGCAGAGCTCGGGATCAGACAGACTCTGGACCGTTCCATGTCGGGGCGCCAGAACTTCGCCGTCTCGTTCACGATCATCAGCATCCTGTCCGGCTGCCTGACCATGTACGGGTTCGGCATGAATACCGGCGGTCCTGCGCTGATCATGTGGGGCTGGGTGCTCGTCGGTCTCATGACGCTCCTCGTCGGCCTGGCCATGGCCGAGGTCTGCTCCTCCTACCCGACCTCCGCCGGGCTCTACTTCTGGGCCCACAAACTCGCCCCGCGCAAGTCAGCCCCGGCCTGGGCCTGGTTCACTGGCTGGTTCAACACCCTCGGCCAGGTCGCCGTCACCGCAGGCATCGACTTCGGCGCCGCATCGTTCCTCAACGCGTACCTGAACCTTCAGTTCGGGTACGCCGCGACCCCCGGTCACACCATCACTCTCTTCGGTCTCATCCTCCTGCTGCACGCCGTCGTGAACACCTTCCGGGTACGCGTCGTGGGCTTCTTCAACACCGTCTCCGTGTGGTGGCATCTGATCGGCGTCGTGGTGATCGTCGGCGCGCTGTTGGCCGTTCCCGCCAAGCACCAGTCGCCCGGGTTTGTGTTCACCGAGTTCGTCAACAACACCGGCTGGGGCTCCACGGTCTACGTCGCCCTCATTGGCTTGCTCATGGCCCAGTACACCTTCACCGGCTACGACGCGTCCGCCCACATGACTGAGGAAACGAAGAACGCCTCCGTGGAGGGGCCGAAGGGTATCGTCCGATCCATCCTCGTCTCCTGGGCCGCCGGGCTCGTCCTCCTCTTCGGCTTGACTTTCGCCATCCAGTCCTACACCGGTGCTCTGGAATCACAGACGGGTGTGCCGCCGGCGCAGATCTTCATGGACGCACTGGGCGCGAGCACCGGCAAGCTGATGCTTCTTATCGTCATCGGTGCTCAGCTCTTCTGCGGCATGGCCTCCGTGACCGCGAACTCCCGCATGATCTACGCCTTCTCCCGCGACGGCGCGCTGCCGTTCTCGACCGTGTGGCACAAGCTGCACCCGGGAACCCGCACCCCGACCAGTGCCGTCTGGCTAGCTGCCGGTGCTGCGTTCGTCCTCGGCTTGCCCTACCTGTTCAACACCACCGCGTACGCCGCCGTCACCTCCATCGCGACGATCGGTCTCTACATCGCCTACGTCGTCCCAACCCTCCTGCGCCTTCGCCAAGGAGAAGACTTCCGACGGGGTCCCTGGCACCTGGGCCGCTGGTCCAAGCCCGTCGGCGTGATCGCGGTGATGTGGGTGGCTCTGATCACAGTCCTGTTCATGCTGCCCCCGTCCCGCCCTGTGACTGTCGAGACGTTCAACTACGCGCCCCTCGCCGTCGGCGTGGTTCTCGCCTTCGCGGGAACCTGGTGGCTCGTTTCCGCCCGTAAGTGGTTCCTCAACCCACACCATCCACGGAACGCCGCACCGCTCAGCCCCGCGTCAGAGAGGGCCACTCGATGACACACACCAAGATCGGCGGCGTACGAACGTCGTGACAGGGCCGCAGGCGTGATTGCGGGCAGATCCATAGCCCACCACTTGGTCCAATGAGCCGATGCTCGCTCGGACTGGTCCCACGGGCGACCGGACCTCGTTTCTCGTTCCCCTGCTATGGCTCGTGTGGGTGCTGGAGGACGCCGGTCCTCCAGCACCCACACGAGTCCGCATAACCAGACCCGTCTCCTGTACGCACGGAAGCGAAGGGATGCCTGATCTCAGCGGAATTCCAGCGAGTGGATGACCTGCCAGCGGTAGGCCTGCCCTTCACGACGCAGTTCGACCAGCCGAACGTTCTGCACCGCTACATCCACCGCACCGAGTTCCCGGAGGGGCCGTATGGCGTTGCGCACGATGTCGGCGGATACGGGGCGGTTGCAGTAGGCGATGCCCAGGTGCGGGCGAAGAAGCGATGTCGGCTTGCGCTGCGGAATCCCCGACCCGGCGCCGGCTGCGAATAGGGCCTCATGCAGATGAAGGACGGGGTTCCAGGGGGCAACGCTGTAGCGGATCGCGCCGCGGGATGCAGTGAGCGGCACCGCCTGGAGGGTGAAACTCTCTGGTCTGCGTTCATGCGCCTTGGCGACCAGGCGGTCCAGATGTCCGGAGTCGATCTCGTCGACGCGGCCGATACGTCCAAGGGTCAGGTGCAGGCCGTCCGCATGAATGTCGTCGAAGGCGAGGTGGCGCAGCTCCTTCTGGCAATGGCCTGCGTGGTCGATGAGCGGGGTCGCGTCTGGGAAGGTGAGCATCCAGTAATAGGCGCGGGTCGAGGACGTCCAGCCGGGCCGGTCCCAGTGGTCCTTCATCTCCTCGACGGCATCGAAGGCGGCCCAGTCGTGCTCCGCGATCACGGTCGCGTCAGTTGTGCTGGGTGGTGGAGTGGGAGGAAATGCGCCCGGGTCGGCTGTGAGCTGCATCCGCGGCCCTTCTCGTCTGCTCCATCGGGCGTGTCAGTTTGGCAGACTTCGCCAGGTCCCTCGTTTGCGGGGCGGATTGCCATGAGCGCAGGGCGTCGTCGTACTCCCGTACGGCCGGCAGTTCCTGCCATCTGCTGGCTCCGGCGTAGAGTTCACTGGCGCGTTGGACCACGGAGCGGATGGGCGGACCACCACCGGCTTCGAGGACCTGGCGGCCGAGAACCATCGCGTGCTCGACGTCGGGGCGTGGGCCGGCCAGGAGAGCGGTGGCGACGTCCAGGCGGACCAGGGCCTGGCTCCAGGCGGAGTCGGATTGCTCGACGAGTTCGTCGATCTGATCGGCGTAAGCGAGAACCCGTGGGGCGTTGGCGAGCGAGACATGGACCGTCGCGGCGTTGGCCAATGTGCGAGCCATGCCGTACGGCTCGAAGGAGATACACGAGGTCAGCCCCACAGGAACAAGATGCTGGCTGCTCAGTTCTTCAGCGGCGGCGATCGCGCGTTCCGCGCCGGAGCGGTCGCCGAACTTACCCAGGGCCCGCGCGCGTCCATTTGACTGGAGTCGGATGGCTTGCGGATGCTTTGGGTCGGCCTGGAGGCCTGTTTCTGCCCACTGGACGGCCTGGTCGTAGTGGCCCGCGTAGTAGGCGTTCAGGGATCGCGTGCCTTGGATCCACATGATCAGCTCACGGTCTGCGATCTCCTTCGCCAGTTCCTCTGCTTCCTTGCAGTACGCCTCCGCCACGGCTTCACGGCCGGCATTGACGGCCATGTAGCCGAGCAGGCCTGAGGCTTGAGCTGCCAGCCGGAACAGGGCTTCGCGCTGGCGAGGTGGCTGCCGACCCTCCAGCCGATCCTGGATGAACTTTCGTAGATCGACGACTTCGGGGGCGAGGCGGTGCGGCCCTTCGGCCTCATAGCGGGCGACGAGGTCCGCCACGCCTTGTTCCAGGACCGCGACGGTCGCCGGATCGGTATTTGACGAGGTGGTGGCGTTCAGTCTCTTCGCGATGTCGAGAGGGCTCTCCCACTCAGGGGTGGGTAACAGCGTGGATTGTGTGCCGGAAGCCCGCAGATGATGCTGGGCGGCAGAGTCCTGGACGGGACGTGGTGCCACATGCGGAGAGACACCCAGTCGCTCAAGGACGGGGATGATCTTGTCGATGTTGACCAGTCGCCGCGTCCCGGATTCGAGCATGGACAGAAACGACTGACTCAGGCCGGTGATTGCCGACATGTCTTCCTGGCGGAGTGACCCAAGCTGGCGTATCAGGCGGAATGCAGTGCCGAAGTCCCAATCGGCCAGAGCAGCAGTCACCGTCGGGTTCTGCCATACGTGATCCGGAACGCTCAACGCCGCGGTGACCTCGTTGCCCGCAGCTCGGGTGCACGCGGCGCATCGCTCGTCAGTGTTGTACCGGCTCAGGAGGTTGCCGCAACGGGTGCATCGGCGATCGTCCTCGTGTGCCACTGCCACCTCCCATCAGGGCACCGAGATCATGGTCAGTGATCTTCGTGGGCGCAATCACCTCAGTGATATCACCAGGGGGATGTGCCAACGCGGGCTTTCCGTCAGACCCTTGGTTCCCAGCCAGCAAGAACGCGTGACCCGCAGACCACTCGCAACGTGACGGTGATCGTCTTGCAGAGAGATCACCCGGTCCGCATCGTCAGTGGCGGCTAGCAAGCTGCACACCCGTAGGGAAGCGCCATGTGTGTTCCGGTGATCACGCTGGGTGTCACGGGTAGGTTCCATGAACGGGAGGATGTGCCACAGTGACCGACATGCCCGAAACGGTCCGCCGCTTTGGCGACGTCGGTGACCAACAGTTTCCGCATCGTCGCCGACCCTTCATCGGCTGGCGAAGGACGCTCTGCCGCGCGGCAGAGCGAAGGCTCGGACGGGTGCCGGTGGCTTGGCGAACGCCATCTCGGACACAGGCCGTATCGGCGCGAAATCGACGAGACGTGCACCATGCTGTGGCATCTCCACGCCAAGTACAACGTCTGCCCAAGCCGAGTATCCCCGACGCGATGACCACCGCTCGCTGCCCCTCCTCACACGGAAGCCGGTGAGGGGCATGGACGATGCAGACTGGGATGAACTGGCGGCCGACGTATTGGCAGAGCAGTACGGGGTTACCGCCGAGGCGGTGGAGCGTGTGCCGATGGGCACGGACACCATCAACCGGCGGGTCCTGACTACCGATGGTCGCAGATTGTTCGTGAAGGAGTACGAACCGACAGCTGACTTGGACGCGGCTAGATCGGCGTGGGACATGTCTGAGTTCTGCCGGGCGGCCGATCTTCCCGTGCCACGTGTCTGGCCCGACCGCCACGGCAATCTGGTTGCCTTGGCCGAAGGGAGTGCCTGGGCCGTGGTCGACGAACATCCCGGCCGGGTGACCACCTCGGCGATGGGCGTGGCGCGTGCGGAGCACATCGGCATGGTGCTGGGACGTATGCACCGAGCTCTGGCCGCCTATCCGCTGCCCCGGCTCCGGCAGCACACACGGTGGCGAACCGGTTCGGTCGAAGACGCCATGGTCAAAGCCGGCGCCGTGCTGGCGGCCGCTAAGCGGCAGCAACACCCGGACGTGGTGCTTCTGAGCCATGAACTGAACCAGAGGTGCGATGACTTGCGCGCACACGTGGACGGTCTGCGAGCTGGGCTTCCCGAGGAGTTCGTGGAGCAGGCCGTGCACGCCGACTTCACCCGCACCAACATGCTCGTCCTCGCCGATGTCGTCACCGGCGTCATCGACTTCCGCGGAGCGAGGGCGATTCCGGCCTGGGAGCTGGGACGCGCTGCCTTCGATCCCCGTACGGTCGCCACCAGCGACCAGTGGGCTGACTGCGCTCTGGTGATGATTCAGGCCTACCGATCGGAGAACCCCACTCTGCCGTTGGCCGACGTCGTGGCGTGCGTACGTGTTGCGCTGCTCTACATGCTGTTCAGCTTCTACGGCGCGGTCACATCCGATTACGGCCTGCCTGCGGAAGCGGAAGCGGACTTGCAGCGGCACTGGCACGAGCGGCAGACCAGCATCCGCCGACTCCTGGACCGCTTTGAGGATCTCGAAGATGCGCTCCGCTCCTCCGCTGAGCAACTTGGAGGCCGACCGTGATCAATGCGCGGCACTGGCTCGTCTTGCCCCTGCCATCTGCAGGCCGTCTCGCGGACCGCGGGGCCCGCCAAGGGGTTGCACGAAAGGGTGCTGAAGGTGGCACGTTCCGGCGCTGAAGTGCGCCCTGGCTCAGTTTTGCGCCTCACCCCAGTAGTCCGAAAGCATCTCCGCTGGCCACTTCGGCTCCCGGACTTCGCCACGGGGACCCATTTCCGCGAAGTATGGCCCCAGGTCGTAGACGGGGGTGCCGTCGATAGCGTCGAGGTCGGTGACGTGCAGGTCCAGGCCGACGACCTTAAGGAGGCGTGGGAAGGACTGCGCGAGCTGGTTCGGGCGACGATGGTTTCGGTGGACGAACGTGCCGGTGGCTGGCCACCGCGGGTTGTTACGAGGGCTGCGTGCATGCAGGGCGACATCACTGGGAGACGCCTCGTGGAAGTGCCAGACGACCAGCAGGTGGGAGAACTCCTCAAGGCCCCGTACCACCTCGAGGGGGAAGTCACGGCTCAGTCGGATGATCGCGCTCCCGCTCCAGTGGTCGTCGGTGGCTTCGGTGCGCCCTCCCACCACGATGCCGATGGGCTTGATCTCCAGCGACTGCGTCATGCGCCTTCCCCTTGTCCCTCGTTGCGACGCCGTCAATCTACGTGGGCCAGCTGGGCGGCAGCTCGTGCATCCAGCTCGGCGGCGGCCGGGAACTGACTGACACGCTGCCGTGGCCCTCACGTTGGCCATCACGCCGTAGCGCGACGGAACACGGTCGCCCCTCAGTCATCAAACCTCAAAAGTCACAACCGCCACAGGCGTCGGCGTTTCGGCCAACTTCCGCCGCCCTGAAAGCCGTTCAGCACCGCGACCACGCGTTCGATCCCCCAGATTCCAAGCCTGCGAGTCGTCCGGAATCGAGCGCGTTCGATTCGCTCGCAGCCTCGTTGAGCCTGGCACCGCGACACCGCCCAGGTGCCGCAACAACCGCACAGGAAGGACGCAGTTGACCGCCACTCACACTCCGATCGAAGCCCCGCAGACGCCCCCTCCACCACCCCCAGCGACCATCTCGTTCGAGAGCAACTACGGGAAGAACCCGCTGGGAGAGGCCACCTTCACGGCCATGTGCGCCCGGCTGCCCAGCGTGTTGCGGCAGACCGCACAGATGGCCTGGGCCATCGACCGGCTGGCCGTCATCCTGCTCCTGGCGTGCCAAGTGCTCACCGGCCTCGCCGCCGCCGTAGTTCTGGCATCTACGGCAAAGGCCATGCAGCACCTCGTCGGCGACGAGCCCGTGTCCGAACGGCTGCACGCCGCCCTCACCACCCTCCTGGTCATCACGGCAGCGGTCGCCGTTGGCCGAATCTCCAGCGCGCTGTCCTCCTACTGCGACGGCCGAATCAGCCCCGGCCTGATCACCGCAGCCGACACCGCCTTGGTCGAAGCAGTCTGCCGCGTGGAAGCCTCCGCCTACAGCGAAGATGGGTTCGCCAACCGGCAGGAAGCCGCTGAAGTCGGCGTCTCGCGCACCACGATGATGGTCAAGGACGCGCAGCGGTTCACCGCCGCCTTCGTCCGCATGATCGCCGCCAGCGGAGTCCTGGCGACGCTGCACCCCCTGATGCTGCCGCTGCTACTCCTGGCTGTCGTGCCCGCCGGCCTCGGGGCCGTGCTCTCTGCTCGAGTCGACTACGAGACGCACTACGCCAACGTCGGCGACCGCAACGTCCGAGGCATGATGCGCTGGTGGGCCACCACCTCCCGGCACGGGGACGAAGTCCGCGCCAACGGCATGACCGACTACATCGTGTACTGGTACCGCACTCTGTCCAAACGCATCGATCAGCGCACCCTTACTGCTGCTCCCCGCATGCTGCGCATCGTGCTGGCCACCTCGGCACTCGGCGGCATCTTCCTCCTGGCCACCTGGGCCACCCTCGCCTGGCTTGCCGCCACAGGACGCCTCGACCTGGCCATTGCAGCCACCGCTGTCGTCGCAGTCCAGACCTCCCTGGCCGCCTTGTCCCAGCTCGTCATCAACGGCGCCGCGCTGTTCCACACCTCCCTGTACCTCGCCGACATGCGCTCCTTCCTCGACCTCGCCGCCGAGCGTGCCCCCAAGCGCGGGAAGGTGAAAATCTCCGCACCGGTCGAAGAGATCCGACTGGAGGAAGCGGTCTACTGCTATCCCGGGAAGGAACGGCCGGCCGTCGACCACGTCTCCCTCACCCTGCGCCGAGGCGAGATCCTGGCGATCGTCGGCGAGAACGGCTCCGGAAAGTCCACCCTCAGCCGACTGATCACCGGAATCCTCCTACCCGACAAAGGCCGCGTGACCTGGGACGGAGTCGACCTGGTCTCGGCTGACCCGAGCAGTGTGTGGGCGCACACCGGCCTGGTCCCGCAGATCTTCGCTCAGTGGCCCCTGCGCGCCCGGGAGAACGTAACGCTCGGACAGCCCCGCACCTTCAACGACGACCCCGTGTGGGAGGCCATCGACGCCGTCGGCATGCGCACCGCGATCGAAGAGCTGCCCAAGGGACTGGACACACTCCTCGCCCGAGAGTTCTTCGGTGGCTCCGAACTCTCCGGAGGGCAGTGGCAGAGGTTGGCCTGCTCCCGTGCGCTGTACCGACGCTCACCACTGTTGATCCTGGACGAGCCAACCTCGCAGATGGACCCGCGAGGTGAACACGACATCTTCGAGGAGATCAAGAGCATCGCCGCCGACCGCATCACGGTGGTGGTCACTCATCAACTCGAAAACACCAAGATCGCCGACCGGATCATCGTCATGCAAAACGGCCGGATCACCGAAGAGGGCCGATACGAGGAACTCGCCAACGGCGGCGGGCTCTTCGCAGAACTCCTCGCCCTGGCCAAGGACCGCTGATCACCCGACCAAGCCCATGCGCCTCGCCCTATCCAAGGAGTGAAGTGACCCACCAACCCGGAGGCGGCTGGACCCGCCATGGCCACCTGGAGCCCGTGCGTACCCAGGACTTCTGCATCAGACGGGACGACGTCACGCGGCCCGACGGCAGCCGGACCGTGTTCGAGTACCAAGAGATCGGGCACGGCGCGGCCGTCGTCGCCCAGCGTGGAGACGGAAAGATCGCACTCGTCCGCGTCTGGCACTACCTGCACGGCGGCACCCTCAACCTCCCCGGCGGAACGATCGAGCCGGGAGAAGACCCACAGGAGGCAGCTCGACGCGAACTGGAGGAAGAGGCAGGCGTGATCGCGCAGCAGTTCACCCCTCTCACCGTGACACGCCTGCTGAACCGCTCGACCGTACGCCTTCACCTGTTCGCGGCGATGGATCTCACCCCGGGCGAACGGAAGCTCAGCAGCAACGAGAACGGCATGACTGTGGAGTGGTGGGACCTGCAAGACGCAGTGGCCGCCGCTACCGACGGCTCCATCACGCTGGCTGGCGGGGCACTCGGAGTCCTGCTGTTCGCAGAGCACACGCGTTCGGGACGTCTGGGGGAACTGGCGGGGGAGAGGTGATCCCGCTCATCGGTAAGCGGGCGTCACTCCTGTCGTGAACGCTCGTCGTAGCGGGCGTGCGCCGCGCCCCTGAACGAATTGTGTGAGGAGGCCGGCGCAGCCGCCCGCGAGTATGGCGGCGACGATGGCGCCTGTTGTGTTCTCGGGCGTGCTGATGGTGATCGCGACGCCTACGGTGCAGGTGACGATAATCCCAAGTGGCCTGGTGGGCATGCGGTAGCACCACGGCGTGCCTGCCCCCTTGGGAGCCTCCCTCTCCAGGTGCCGGATCGCGTGAGCATCGTACTGACAGGGCTGTCCGACAGCTCTTCTAGCGTCGGTTGGATGGATCACGACAGCAACGAGACCTTGCACAGCGTGCGGATCAACGCTCGCGGCGCGAAGGCCGCGATCGAGATTGATGGGCAGCGCGTGGACCCGGGGGCCCTGAGCGGCTACACGGTCACCCACCGAGAGGGGGAGTCGCCACAGGTTGTCCTGTACTCGGGGGACTATGCCGAGTCGACCTTCGAGGGCCTTGCCCGTGTTTCCGTGGCAGACATACCTGACCCTGGCCCGGCTGCCGCGGTCTTCCTGTCGGCGATCGATGCCGAGGAGCTGGAGCGGTCCGCGCTGGCCAGGCCCGACCTCGGCACCGGCCCGCACTCCCTGACGCAGGCGATGCTCACCCAGCTCGTGGAGTGGGCTCGTGGCCTTTGACGTGGAGGGTGCGCGTCGGGTTGTCGACCGCATCCTGGACGACAAGCTCGAAGTGTGGCGGGACGGCGCCGGCCGCGCGGACGATGTGCTGGACGAAGCCACCGGGCAACTCGTGTCCCCGACGCCTGACGAGTGCTTGGTCTGGGGCGGGCTCGGTGCGGTGACGCCCGTCGGCCGCCCGGCCATCACCCAACCCGTCGGCGGGGCCGTTGCCGTCGAGCCGCCGACCACCGACTACCAGGCAGTGCTACCCGTGGACGTACCGGCGTTGGGGCGCGACGACGTGATCCGCGTTGCTGGTTCAGTGCGCCCCGGAGGCCCCCGCGACCCGATGCTGCTCGGGCGCCGGTTCCGCGTCTCCGACGAGGCGGTCGGCACCTACAGTGTGGTGCGCATCGTGCGGGTCCAGGTGATCGACTGATGGCCGCAGCGAAGCCGCACCCCAACGCCCACCCGGACGCGACCGCGTTCCGGGACCCGATCGCGCTGGCCGCCGCGCTGGCCCGGATGGGTCCGGCGGCCCGCGCCCGTACGCGGACGATCACCCGTCATCACGCCATGCTGCTGCGGGTCCGTATCCAGCGGAACGCGAGCGGCAGGCCCGGCCCTAACGTGATCACGGGGCAGTACCGCGCCTCGTGGGACGTGCGGATGCGGACTGGCGGCGGCGAGGTCACCGCCGAGGTTTTCTCCGATGCGCCACAGGCCAGGCGGCTGGAGTACGGGTTCGTCGGCGTGGACTCGATCGGTAGGCACTACAGGCAGCCGCCGTTCCCGCACGTCGAGCCCGCGTTTCGGCAGATCGAACCGGCGTTCATCCAGGCCCTGGCGGACGGAGTGCTGCCGTGACCGCACGTTTGCCGGTAACCCGTGCGCTCGCCGCCCTGGTCGAGCACGCCACCGGCCGCCCGTGCGGCATCGGTGAACTCCCTCGCGTGCAAGGGAAATCCGGCTGGGAACCCGCAGCCGCCCCGTACACCGTCCTCGACTCGCTGCCCGCTGAGTTCGGCGGACCGCCCCTGTGGGACTGGCACGCGGACGCGGCCTGGTCCTACCAGGTCACCTCGGTCGGAGAACGGGGCGACCAGGTCCAGTGGTTGGCCGACCGCGTCCGTGCCGGCGTCGTCGGCCGTACGTACGGCCATTGGACCCACGACCTTCTGATTCCCGAAGTGCGGGTCATCGACCGGGAGTTGACCTACGACGCCGGTGGGGAACCCTCAGTGTCCGCGGCAGGCGCTATCGTTTCCTACGTGCAGCGGGTCACGATCACTGTGACCCCGGCATGAAGAATTGCTTCTTCTGATCCTCACCGCGGAGGCCCGCGCGGACGCTAGGCCCCAGGCCAGGCGAACCCCCTTTGAACCTCAAGGGGCAGGGCCTCGGCACGGGACGCTGCCCCAGAAGTGGGAGCGGACCTGTGTCCACGAGCACGAAGAAGACCCAGACCCGATTTCTGCGGCGCGGCATTTCCAAGATTCTGTGGTCGAAGGATCTCAACGACCCGAAGTACCCCAGCCGCCGCGAGATCACCAACGCGTTCGGCCTGACCGATGCCGTCTCGGACATCGAGGGCTGGGCGCTGGAGAACGACCCGATCGAGACCCCCGACATGGGCTCGACCTTCAACAGCTCGATTCCGGGCAACGACAAGGCGGAGAACTCCAGCCTCACCTTCTACGAGGATCGGTTCTCCGACGACATCGAGCAGCAGCTCCCCAAGGGCGCCAAGGGCTACGTCATTCTGCTCCGCAAGGGCGACCTCCCCGGTTCCCGCTCGGTCGACGTGTTTCCCGTCCAGGTCGCCACCCGCGCCGCGACCTACTCGACCGGCAACGAGGCCGCCAAGTTCAAGGTTGACTTCACGATCACCGACGAGCCGTCTCTCGACCGTCCGGTGCCGCAGGCGCACCCCCGGCCACTGCCGGACGAGGACTGCGACGACGACCACGGTCACGGCCACCACGACCACGACGGCGACCACGTGGACGTAACCGTGGTCAGCACCACTAAGACCAAGACCGAGGCGACGGTCCGCGAGCACGACGCCGACGAGGGCTGATCATGTCGCGCCCTGCCCAGGCCAAGCGCCCGTCCTCCTCCGCCACGACGGCGGAGGGGGCGTGGTCGGCCAAGATGGAACGCCTCCGCCGCCGGGCCCGCCCGCAGAACCGGCTGCGTATCTGTGACGACGCCGAGCTGCGCCAGCGACACGACGACGCCGAGCAGGCCGCCCGCCGTACCCGGTTCGTCGCCGAAGCCAGCCCCGGTGACGAACTGGCCGAGCGCCAGGCCGCCGAGGCCGACACGGCACGCGAGCAGGCCCTCCAGGCGCTCGATGCCGTTTCGGAGTTCCTGATCTTCCGTGCGCTGCCGCGCCCGGTGCTGGAGGAGCTGATTGCCCAGCACCCGCCGACCGAACAGCAGGCGGAGGAGGGGGCGATCTTCAATGCCGACACTTTCCCCGCCGCGCTCGTCTCGGCGGCCTCCGTGGACGGCATGAGCCGCGAGGAGGCCGAGGAGCTGCTGAACGGCTGGTCGGCGCCGGACGCGAACGCGCTGTGGGACGCGGCCTGGCAGATCCAGCAGGAGAGCCGGGTCGAGCTGGGAAAAGGCTGAGCCGTGACGCCGGCCTGCGCGCGGAGCTGGAGCTGTGCGAGCGGTTCCAGATCCCGCACTCGCAGTTCCTCGGTGGCGACGGCCGCTGGTCCGACCTCGACCGCGCGAAGGCCCTGGCCTGGTCGGAGTGGCAGCGAGCGGTGTGCCCGGAGTGCAGCACCCGGCTGGAGGAGTGGGACCGCACCCGTGGTGGTGACCCCCACGCCTACGTCACCGACACCCTGCGCTGCCCCGGCTGCGAGCTGATCGAGCAGGAACGCGACCACGTCCCGCAGGACCGGTCCGGCTACGGCGTGAAGATCCAGCTCCTCCCGCGCGAGCAGTACGAACAGCGCCCCTGATCCACCCCCGCACCACGTAAGGAGGCCGCCGCGGTGGCCGGGTTCACCCTCACGGTCGCGATGCGCGCCGAGGTCCGCGACCTGATCGCGGGAACCCGTGCTGCCTCCGCACAGATGCGGACCCTGGGGGGCCGCACCGACGCCGCGAACCGATCCCTGGCCCGATTGGATGCCAACGGGGCCCGCCTCGCTTCGCAGTTCGCCGCGCTGAATCGTTCCGCCCGCGGTGCCGTCGGTGAGCTGAACCGGATCACCGCCCGCGCCGGGGCCGCCCGTGCGGCGCTGCGCTCGGCGGGGGACGACGGCGCACGGTCCATGTCCCGGCTCCAGCGGGCGACCGCCGGCGCCGGAAGGCGCGGCATGTCCGCCACCAACATGCTCGCCGGTGGCGGCCTGCTGCTCGGCGCGGGCGAGATGATCCAGGAAGGCAACCGCTACCAGAAGCAGATGAATCTGTTCCGGGCGGTCACCTCGGCCACCGCCTCACAGATGAAGCGCGCCTCAGTCGTGGCGCAGGAACTCGGCAACGACCTGTCGCTGCCCGGCTCGACGGCGGCTGACGCCGCCGAGGGCATGGTCGAGCTGAGCAAGGCCGGTTTCAGGGCCGACCAGTCCATCGACGCTGTCCGGGCCTCGCTCCAGCTCGCCTCGGCGGCCGACGTCAACGCCGCCACGTCGGCCAAGTACCTGGGCGACATCATGGACCAGTACGGTCTCGGCGCCGACCAGGCGGCACGCGCCTCGGACACCCTGGCTGCCACGGCCAACAACGCCTCGGGCTCGATCACCGACATCTACTACTCGATGCGGTACGCCGGGCCCGTCGCCAACGCCCTTGGCGTCTCGCTCCAGGACACCGCCGCCGCAGTCGGCATGCTCGGCAAGAGCGGCATCCTCGGGCATACCGCCGGAACGAGCCTGCGCGGGATCTTCGCGAACCTCGCGGCACCGACCCCCCAAATGCAGGGCGCCCTAAAGGACTTGGGCATCGACGCCTGGGACGCTGAGGGAAAATTCCGCGGGCTCCGGGTGGTCATCGATGGTCTCTCCAAGGCCGAACACAACCTGTCCCAGAAAGACTTCACCGCGGGAGTCACCAAGGCGTTCGGCAAGCCCGCGCTCAGCGGCGCCGCAGCACTCGCCCACCAGGGGACCGAGTCCTTCGACGCCCTGTCGGTGGCGGTGCGCCAAACCGGTGCCGCCGCGGCCATCACCGCCTCGCGCGGCCAGGGCCTGACCGGCGCGATGACCCAACTGCGCACCCAGGCACGGCAGACCGGTCTCGCGCTGTACGAGGGCATGGCACCTGGCCTGGAGTGGGTGACGCGCCTGCTGACGCGCGGCATGGCGGGTGCGACGCCGTACCTGACCACGGCGCTGGAGTACGGGCGCAACCTCGCCGTGCTGTACGGGCCCGAGCTGAAGGCCAAGACGAGTGCAGGGCTCGGCGGGCTCATCGATGAGGCCCAGGCGCTGATCGGTCCGCTGAAGGAGCTCGGCGAACACACGCTGGCCACCGGCCTGAACCTGCTGATCAACGCGGGCCGCACGCTCGGCGACGTCCTCAGCAACGCTGCCGACGGCGCGGAGCCGATCCTGAAGGCCATCTCCGGAATCGGACAGGACGGCGGGGCCGCGGCCGGCACGCTCGACATCATCGCGACCGTCGCCAACCTGGCGATGGACGCGGTCTCCGGACTGTCCGCCGTGCTGGTCCCCATCGGCCATGTCGTCGGTGGTCTCGTCAGCGCCTTCGGCGCGCTGCCCGCCCCCATTCAGTCGGCGGCCCTGGCGATGCTGCTGTTCCGCCGTGCGCAGCCGGGCCTGACCAACCTTGCCAACACCGTCACCGGACCTGTGCGCAGCGGCTTCGCCAGCTTCAACCAGCAGATGCGGGTCCAGCAGAGCCTGGCGGCGAGCGCGGGCGTATCGCTGTCCCGGTACGGGGCGGCGTGGGCGGCGGTGCAGGCCCGCGTCGGCTTCCTCGGCAACATGACCGCCGCGTTCCGCAGCGCGAACGGCGCGGGCGTGACGTTCATGGGGACGATGAACGGAGTGTCCCGCGCCGCCGGTTCGGGCCTGCGCTCGGCCATGTCCGGCATCTCTGGAGCACTGGGCGGGCCCCTCGGTATCGCGATGGCCGGCGTCTCCGTCGGCCTGGGGCTCCTCGCGGCCCGCCAGCAGCGCGCGGCGCAGGCAGCCGCCGAGCACCAGTCCCGGATCTCCTCCCTGACTTCCGCGCTGCGCGAGTCGGGCGGCCAGATCAACGGCAACGTACGAGGGCAGGCAGCTCAGGTCCTGCTCGACACCAAGGTCAGCCAGGGCCAGCTGACCAAGGTGATGGAAGACGCGGGAGTGTCGGTGTCCTCCCTGACCGACGCCTACCTCGGCCAGGGCACGTCCCTGGACGCGCTGCAGAAGAAGCTCCAGGCCACAGCCGACGAGAACAAGGAGTACGTCGACAAGGCCGGCGGGAAGGTGAGCACCCTCGAATACACCGACGTCGGGCAGCAGTACAAGGACGCCGCCGACGCCCTGGGCAGCGTCAAGGGCGAGATGGCCGAGTCCATCAAGAACGCGAAGGAACTGGCCAAGGCCACCAAGGGCGCGGGCGACGGCACCTCGGCGTACGACCGCCTCAAGGGCGCTGTCGGCGGCCTCGCCGACGAGACCGCCGACGCCGACACCCGCACCCGTTCCCTCAAGAGCGCCCTCGACCTGCTGTCGGGCGGACAGATCTCTCTCCAGGCCGCGAAGGCCAAGGTGAACAGCGCCGTCCTCGACCTGAAGGAGGGCGGCAAGAACGTCAACCGAGACCAGGGCTACGGCGGCAAGCAGCTCGTCAACGACGACAAGACCCTCAACACGACCACGCGCAACGGCCAGCAGCTCTACACCCAGCTCACCTCTCTGTCCGACGCGGCGGCCGATGCTTCCGTCGCCACCTTCGACCTGGCCAAGCGAAACGGTGAGACCCTGCCCGCCGCGCTTTCCAAGGCCCGCGGGGAGATGAGCCGGGCAAGAGCAGAGGCGATCCGGGCCGCCCGCGGATACGGACTGACCAAGGCCCAGGCCGAGGCCGTTGCCGACAGCCTCGGCCTGCTGCCCTCCAAGGTCAGCCTCCTGCTCCAGACCAAGGGCATGGACTCCACCCTGGCCAACCTGATCGCCGTGCAGGCCGAGTTCCACCGGCTCCCGAAGGCGAAGACGATCAAGGTCGACTCGCTCTCGGACGGGGCGCAGAAGAAGCTCCGCGAACTCGGGTTCACGGTAGAGACCGTGCCGGGCACCCGGCAGATCAAGATCACCGCGCCGACCGCGGGGGCGAAGAAGAACCTCGACACCCTGATCGACAAGCTCGGTCAGACCCCCAGCAGCAAGAACGTGAAGGTGTCCGCGCCGACCGCCGCGGCGATCAAGAGCCTGGAGGCCGTACAGGCGAAGGTCCGCGCGACGCCCGGAGCGAAGTCCGTCATCGTGTCCGCGCCAACGGCCGAGGCCCGCAAGCAACTGGAGGCGCTGGGGTTCCGGATCGAGAAGGTACCCGGCTCGAAGGACGTCAAGGTCACGGTGCCCACCAGCGGCCCGCGCAAGGCGGCCGACTCCATCCAGCAGCGCATCGACGCACTGCGCGGCAAGCAGGTCACGGTCACCACCCGGCACGTCTCGATCTTCGACGACCTCACCGAGCAGAACACCAACATTGCGGACGCCATCCGGCGCCAGGCCGACGCTCAGGCGCGCGCCGCCAAGAAGCACGCCGACGGCGCGGTGGTGGACTACTTCGCGGACGGCGGCGTCACCGGCGGTCCGCGCCGTGAGCGGCACGTTGCGCAGATCGCACCGGCTGGGAGCTACCGCATGTGGGGTGAGAGCGAGACCGGCGGGGAGGCCTATGTGCCTCTAGCCGCGTCCAAGCGCGGCCGGAGCAAGGCGATCGTGGAGGAAGTGGTCGGCCGGTTCGGCGGCCAGGTCGAGTGGTTCGCCAACGGCGGCGTCCGAGGAGCCCGTGGCCGCGACTACACGCCGATGCTCGCCAGCTCCTTCAAGCAGGCCCGAAGCGTCGCGGCCATAGCGGGTGTTGTGCGCTCCTTCGACCTGCGCACAGGCAGCGACCACGCCCGCACCCGAGTGGTCGACGCCCGCGCCGGTGGCCGGGTCCAAGTCGTGGTGGTGCGCGAGCAACAGCCGCTGATCGGCTCGATGCCGGTCACCGTCACCGACAGCGCCGCCACCCCCGAGCAGATCGGATCCGAGATGATGCGCACCCTGCGCAACGCGCAGCGGGGCGGGAGAGTGTGATGACCAGAGCACTGAACAAGAACCCCGAACTGGCCCCGTGGCAGTATGAGATCGGCGGCATCGTCCTCGGCAGCGGGAGCTCCGTCCCGGTCGGGAACGTCGAAGGACTCGGATCGCCAGGCACCCGGCTGCAGGACACTGACAACGCCAACAGCGACGGCTCGACCCCCGGCCGCGACTTCTACGGGCCGCGCCCCCTGCGGTTCGAAGCGGGCATCAAGACGCCCGGCGACCCGGTGAAGGCCGCCGATATCCTCGCCCGGCTGGAACGAGCCCTGGACACCCCGGACGCGCGCACCAACCCGGACGGGCGCCACATCCTGCGCGGCCGGTGGCCCGGTCACACAACACGGCGCATGTACGGGCGACTTCGCCGTATGGAGGCCACCAGCACCGCGACCGCCGTGCATGGATGGATACCTCTGGACATCGAGTTCGTCGGCCTGGACAACCCGCGCTGGTACGACGACCAGGTGTCGACGCTGACGCTCGGCCTTGACCAAGCCGCCCACGCGAGCACCGCGGACCGTACCGTCGACGAGGCGATGGACCGGCCCGCGGCCTGCCGCGGATCCGCCGCCCCGGAGCACCGCCCGGCCGACGACCGGCCCGGCTGGGTCACCAACCACGGTGACGTGCCGACCTACCCGAGCCTGCGCGTGCACGGACCGGTCACCGGACCGCGGATCTGGAACACCATCACCCGCCGCGTCCTCGAACTCGACGTGTCGCTACGTGAAGGTGAGTGGGTGGAGCTGGAGACCCGCCCCGGCACCTGCTGGGCCCTGTGCAACGGCACCGTCAATGTCGCCAACGCTCTGAGCCCTGCGAGCCGTCTCGACCTGTTCACCTTTCCGCCTGGTCGGTCCGAGATCGCCTGGACCGCGACCGACCCGTCCGGCACCGCGCGCCTCGAGGTGGCGTGGCGGTCCGCGTACACCACCCTGTGAACGGAGAGCATTCGTGACGCTGCAACCCCCCATGATGGTGCGCGGGGCCGACCACTCTGCGCGTGCGCTGCGCCTGATGATCCGCGATCTCGCCCGCGGCCAGCAGGGCGTCGCGGAGAGCGGGGACCTGAAGGTCCGGCCGCTGGAGACCCCCGGCCCCGGTATCCGCGTCGGTGATGGCTCGGCCCTCATCCACGGCGCCCGGCCGTGGCAGGGGGCCTATACCCAGAGCAACATCGGTGACGCCAGGGTCGATGTCGAGCCCACCGGTCCGTTCGCACGGACCGACCTGATCGTCCTGCGGATCGAGGACCCCGAGTGGGAAGGAGAACTCGACCCCCACACGCAGGAGATCGGCTACTTCCACGTCGTCAAGGGCGTGGCCCATGACGCTACCGCCGTGCCCGCGGACATGACCGGCCTCGTTCTGGCCCGCATCGCTCTGCCGCGCAACACCGCGGCGATCACCGCCGGGATGATCATCGACCTGCGACAGCTCGCGAATCCGCGCACCGAGCGCATCCTGCGCACCGTGCACCCGACGAAGACGGAGGAGGTGCCGGGCAAGCACGGCCAGTGGGCGGCATGGCCGCAAGAAGCCGCCTGGGATCTCGACGTCCCGGCCTGGGCGACGACGGCCACCGTCATCGTCACGCTGTCCGGCCTGCGCTCGGAGGCGGGCTCGGTGTACGCCGAGCTGCGCACCCGCCTCGGGGAGCGCGCCGCAGCGCCGACCGTCGTGGACGACGACGGGACCACCACCCGCCGCTCCGGCGCGACCCTGGCCGACACCCTCGCCGTGCCGCCCGCCTACCGGGGCACCCGCCAGCGCCTCGCCGTCGAGATCAACCAGAACGACAAGTACGGAGACGGCAAGTTGACCGTGGCCAAGGGCACCACGGCCGTGCTCGACATCGCCTTCACGGAAGGGCCTGCGTGACGATGGCCAATTACCGCTACATCGTCGCGCGGGCCGCGACGGGTGACGTCCTGCACTGGAACCTGCCGCTGAGCGAAGTCGAGTACGGCCCGGAGATATCCGGCCCCGGCTCGCTGAAGGCGACCTTGCCGACCGCGCTCCGCCGCTCGCTGAGCGACACGCTCGACGCCGGCGACACGGTGCTCCTGGTCGAGCGCAACGCCCGCCTCGACTGGGGCGGCATCCTGTGGCGCGCCGAACCGGAGGGCAACACCCTGCCCGTCGAAGCGTCCGGCTTCACCAGCTACCTCCACCGCCGATTCGACCTGCACGGCAACCTCGACGGCCGCGGCCCGTACATCGAGGCAGACCCCTGCCAGGTGATCCGCGACGTGTGGGCCTACGCCCAGTCCCAGCCGGACGGCGACCTCGGCGTGAGCGTGGACGACACGAAGTCGAAGGCGAAGACCGGCACCGCCAAGGACCCGTACACCACCTCCAAGACCGACCCGCGCAACCTCGGCGACATGGTGGACGAGATGGCCGAGATCGATGACGGCCTGGAATGGTCGGAGTCGGTTACCTGGCGCGGGCGCCGGGCCGAGCGGCGCATCCTCCTCGGCGCACCTCGCCTGGGGCGGCGCCGGGAGGACCTGACGTTCACCACCGGCGCGAACGTCGTCGGCACGCCGCACGTCATCAAGGACGCCGACTTCTACGCCCAGTGGGTCATCGGCCTCGGCGCGGGCGAGGGCAAGAAGCGCAAGGTCGTCGTGGACGGCGTCCGCAACGGCCGCCTTCGACTGGAACACCGGCTGGAGACCAGCGAGAAGGACGAGGCGAAGCTGAAGCAGCGGGTCCGCCGCGAGCGGCTGGCCCGTCAAGTGCTTCCCTCGCTGACCGAGCTGGAGATCACCGACCACCCCGCGGCTCCCATCCACGCACTACAGGTCGGGGACGACGTGCGGGTCCGCCTGTTCGAGCCCCATACCGAATTCGACGGCTGGTGCCGGATCGTCGGGTGGACGGTGCGGCCCAGCGAAGGCGAGACCGCGGAGCGCGTGACGCTGAAGCTGGAGCGTACGAACAAGCCCGAGGACGAGGCGGGCGAGGGCGAGGAACAGTAGATGCCAGACACGATCGCCACCCTCGGCCGCCGACTGGCCAAACTGGAGCGGAGGGTCACCACGCTGGAGCGCGCCCGCCGCGCCCCGTACCCGGAGTGGCGGGACCTCCCGCTCACCGGAGACACCGCCGTCCCGGACGAGGACCAGCCACCGCAGTTCCGCGCCAACCCGTGGAACACAACGGAGTTCTGCGGCCGGATCGGCCTGACCGCCGGCCAGGCAACGGACGAGCAACTCGTCGCGCTGCTGCCGGAGGGGTACTGGCCGGAAGTGCCGCGCACGGTCGACGTCGCCTCCGACGCCGCGCGCCGCGCCCTCCAGCTCGACGTCGACCCCAAGGGCCTGGTGCGGCTGCGTGTCCAGGGCGGCGGCAGCGTCCGAGCGACCTGGGTCAGCCTCGACGGCACGACGTTCCGCACCGACCACGACGACTCCTGACCGACGGTGCTGCGGCCCCAGCCGGAGCACCGCCGGTAGCATGACGCGCGGGTGACCCTCCACCCGCTTCGCACTCCCGAGGGACCGGACCGCCGCGGCGGCCACGGCCGACTGCCATCCGGCGCAGGGGAGATGGACGAAGCGCGTGGCTACACCGCTGAGCGCGGACAGGTTCCTGTCCGTACTGAAGGGCGCCGGGCTCGGCGTGGTCGAGCACGGGAAGTGGCGCACCCACAACCGCAACACGCACGGCAACTGGGGTCCCGCGAACGGGATCATGATCCACCACACCGGGCCGTACAGCTCCGAGAAGGACATGGTGGAGCTGTGTCGAACCGGCTATGAGGACTTGCCGGGACCGCTGTGTCACGGCGTGATTGACCGCTCCGGCACTGTCCACCTGGTCGGCTACGGACGGTGCAACCACGCCGGGATGGGTGACACCGACGTTCTGCTCGCCGTCATCGCGGAGAAGACGACTCTTCCGCGCGACAACGAGGCGGATACCGACGGCAACCGGCACTTCTACGGTTTCGAGTGCATCAACACCGGCAGCCAGCCGTGGCCGGCGGCCCAGCTCGATGCGATGGCACGGGCGGCTGCGGCCATCTGCCGCGCGCACGGCTGGAACGAGCACTCCGTCATCGGTCACAAGGAGTGGCAGCCGGGCAAGCCTGACCCCGGTGGCATCGACATGGACGACTTCCGCGCCTGCGTCGCCCGGCACCTCAAGAACGACGGCAAGCCGAAGCCTGACCCCAAGCCGAAGCCCAAGCCGGACCCCAAGCCGAGGCCGACGCCGAAGTACGCGGCATACCCGGGTGCCCAGTTCTTCCGAGAGGGGCGTTCCTCCCCGGTGATCGCCGCCATGGCGAAGCGGCTGGTCGCGGAAGGTTGCGACTCCTACGACACCCCGCCCGGCCCGGTGTGGAACGAGGCGCACCGCCGCTCCTACGCGGCCTACCAGATCAAGCGGGGCCACCACGGTGCCGACGCCGACGGGATTCCCGGCCCGCAGACGTGGGCGGATCTCCGCGTTCCATATCAGGCCAGTGCCGACCCGGCCCCTACGACCCCGAACCAGGAGCACGACCCGATGCCGCAGGCCCTTGCCGATGTCGCTGAGCGCACCATCGCCACCTACCTTCAGTCGCTACTGGGCCTGATGGCCGCCTCCAGCACGACGGACATGGTGTCGCTGTCGGCGTGGCAAGCCGCCGCGGTCTCCGCGATGCCCGCGGCGCTCAGTGCGCTGAAGTCCACGCTCGGCACCGTGCTCGGCAGGCCCGGCACGGCGTCGTGGCTGCCGATGAAGCGTGACCCCGCTACCCCCAAGCACTGACCGGCGAATGAGAGGAGAGGAGGGGACCGTGCCGGAGGGACAGGTCGCGCTCGCGCTGGCCGAGCTGCGCCAGACTCTGGAGGTCGGGTTCGCCCGCATCGACGGCCAGCTGGCCCTGCTCGTGCAGCGCAGCGACCAGACGGACAAGGCTCTGGAGGAGCTGGAGCAACGAGTGGCCGCGCTGGAGAAGACACGGTGGCCGCTGCCGACCGTCGCGGTGCTGGCCAGCATCACCGCCGTAGTGCTCACCGTGGTCAGCCTCGTGCGGGCGTGAGACGCCCCTTGGTGGGCCAGGAGGTGCTGTCCGACAGCGCACATAGCGTGAGGGCGCATTGTTCCTGCGGCCATGGGGGTCACGATGGATACGACACACCTGCTCGTCACCGACTTGGAGGTGGACACCGCGCTCGCGGACCAAGCGGTCCCGCCGGCGATCCGCGCGGTGTGGCAGTTGATCTGGGAGTCGGAGGTCGGGCTGGATGAGGTCCTGGCGTTCGATGTGCCGGATGCGGAGTTGGATGACCGGCTCGTCGTCATTCGGCACGCGAAGGAGGGCGGTGTCCTCGAGGCGGGGGTCACCGTCTCTGCGGCCAACGTGCTCCGTGAGCTGATTGGGGCGCGTACCGAGGGGCCGCTGTTCACCGTGGACGGGCGGCGGTTGACCAAGGCCGCGGCGGCGGCAGCTTTCCGGAAGGCGAGCGGCGGGCGCACGATCCACGCTCTTCGGTTCACGCGGCAGATGAAGGCGAGGCGTCCCACCCGGCTCAGCGCCGAAGCAGGGCAGCCGGAGGAGAAGTCCGCGTGAGGCGCGCGGAAATGCACACGGCCCCCGCCGAGGCGGGGGCCGTTTGGCCTCTTGGAGAAGACCGCCGCCACCATAGCAGCGTCTCGCTGGCGTGCGCGTGCGGCTACGCTGCCCTCTGCATCCAGGACGGACAGCGGAGGACGGGGATGAGCCGGCACGAGCCCAAGCCGTACTTGGTCGGGCACCAGGAGTTCGCCGCGCTGTACCGCGTCGATCCGAAGCAGGTCGCGCAGTGGCTGGCCCCGAGCCGGGGCGTGCTGGACCCAGAGACCTCCATCGTCGTCAGCGGGGTGCGGTACTGGCCGCTCGGCTTCGCGGCCGGGTGGGGCGCGACGACCGCGCGGTTCCGCCAGGTCGACCTCGACGTCAAGGCGCGGATCATCGCGGAGCAGGGCAAGGGCTGGGAGCCGGACCTGGGAGATGAGCTGCCGCCGATCGTCGGCCAGCAAGAGGTCATCGAGCTGTTCCACCTGCCCGCACAGGGCAACTTGGCGACGACCATCGCGACAGGGCGGTTCCCGGAGCACGACTGGCTGCTTTCCGGGTCGATGCTCTGGATGCTGGACACCGTCCTGGAGGCAGTTCCCCAGCTCCGCGAGAGCGCCAGGAGCCTGCCGTGGGATGTGGACGAGGACGTCGCTGCCGCCTTGCGCGACGGCACGTACGACGGTCCCGGCAGCCGCGTCCTGACCCGAGGCCGTCACGCCCGAAAGGCCCTCTGACCTGCGCAGAAACTGTACTTAGCCCCGAAATGCGAATAAGATACAAGTAATCCCCTTCGGGGGTTCGGATTCGCCAAGGAGGCAGCAGTGCAGTTCATTGCCACGCAGGATGGCGGAGAGGTCGCCATCATGGACGCCCGCGAGGCCCTGGTCGTGGAGGGTGCCCTCTCGCTCTACGTCCTGAAGCATCCCGACTCGAACGTCGCCATCGGCGCTCTGCGGGCGGCGTCGGCGGCCAATGAGGCGCGCGAGGCCCGCATGGACGACGCGGCAGAGCGGGCCTCCGCCTGATGTGAGGTGGGGTGCGAAGTCGTCCGGTAGCCGGTGGGGTTGATCATCTGTCCGCCGACCCGCAAGATAGGTGACATTCTTGAAAGATGTCATCAGGGGGTGGGTATGGCAGCCGTCCAGGACGAGATACCGGGCCTGGTCATCCACACCGTGAGGCAGCCGGAGGGCCAGCCCGCGTCGATCCAGGCTCAGTTCGAGACGTTCCACCAGCTCAACCCCTGGGTGCTCCGCGCCCTGGAGGCGTTGACCGCCGACTACTTGGAGCGCGGCGCGAGTCGCGTCGGGATCGGGATGCTCTTCGAGGTCCTGCGCTGGCGGTACGTCATGGCGACCGAGGGCGACGAGTTCCGCCTCAACAACAACTTCCGCAGCCGGTACGTCCGGTTGCTCATCGAGCGCCACCCCGAGTGGGCGCGCGCATTCGAGGTCCGCAGCCTGCGGACCGACTGACTCTTGGAGAGATCGTGACCGACGAACCATCCGCCGAGCCCGCCATCGTTGAGGGCACGGTGGTCGAGACCGCCCGAACGGCCATCCCCGCCGTCCGGCCGAGCGCCATCGTCCTGCGCGCCGATCAGGACGAGTTCGACCACAAGCAGCTCTCGACGCTGGCCCTGATCAGCCCCGGCCTGTCCGGCGCCCCGCGCGGCCACCTGGCGATGTTCTTCCACTACTGCGTACGGACCGGACTCGATCCGTTCGCGCGGCAGATCTACATGATCGGCCGCACCAACTGGAAGGCGGCCGACAACCCTGACGAGCCCGAGAAGACCTGGACCATCCAGACCGGGATCGATGGCTTCCGCACCGTCGCCCACCGGGCAGCGGCGAAGGCCGGGGAGTCCATCTCCTACGAGGACACCGTCTACTACGACTCCGAGGGCCACGCCCACGACGTCTGGCTGTCCAAGGCGTACCCGTCGGCGGTCAAGGTCACCGTCGTGCGCGGTACCGCGCGCTTCCCGTTCATCGCCCGGTGGGACGAGTTCGCCCCGACGTACTACGACCGCAAGGCCGGCGCGTACGTCGTGGCGAAGATGTGGCAGCAGATGCCCGCACACATGCTCCGCAAGTGCGCCGAAGCCGGATCGCTGCGCATGGCCGCGCCGCAGGACCTGTCCGGCGTGTACGTGGACGAGGAGATGGAGCGGGCTGATGCCGAAGCCGTCGTGCGCGAGGCGGAAGAGGCGACCCGACGGCTGCGCGAGGCCGCCGGACTCGAAGCGGGCAGCGGCAAGGACGGTGAGGCGAGCAGCAAGCCCGTCGGCACCCAGGAGGAGGACCAGAGCGACGGCGTGGACAAGCCCGCACCGAAGAAGCGGGCGCGTGCCGCGAAGAAGGCCGTCCCGAAGCCCGAGCCGGAGTCGGCGCCCGAGCCCGACCAGGCCGACGAGGCCCCCGCCCCGGCGAAGCGCGCACCGCGGAAGCGTCCCGCCGCATCCCGCCGCGCCGCCTCCTGACCCTGACGACTCCGGGCGCCGCCCGCTGTCGGCGGATGGCACCCCATCCTCTTGGAGAACACCGTGACCACCATGGCCATCGCGCCTGAGCGGCCGGTCAGCCTGTGGCCCGCCGCTCACGCGGCGGACGCACGCCGTCCCCGCTCCCAGCAGACCAAGCTCGGCGCCAGCGACACCGTTTGCGCACGCCGGGCCGGGTACCTTCTGCACGGCCGGACCCCCACCGACCTCGGCGAGAAGCGCAAGGCGATCCTCGGGACCTGGCTGCACGCCGGGATACTCGACGCCGCCCGCGAGGAGTACGGCTGGCTCGTCGAGCGCCGCGTCGAGGACCAGACTGTCCGGGGCCACATCGACGCGGTCCAGCTCGACCGCGCCACCGCCGCCCGTCTCCCGAAGCGGCTGCGCCCCACACTCCCCGCCGAGGAGACGACCGTCGAGGACGTGAAGACCAAGAGCACCTACCAGTGGGACAGCGTCCTGCGGTACGGGGCGAGCGAGGCCGAGCTGCGACAGGTGTACCTGTACGCCGACTTGCTCGGTACCGAGGGCTTCGCCAGTGTCCGGGGGCAGCGTCAGCTCGCCCACCTCGGGCCGGTGCCGGTCGCCCGTATCCGCTTCAGGTTCATCAACCGGGATAACGGCGACGACCACGTCCAGGAGATCGCCTACGAGGCCGACCGTGCGCGCCGCGCCCGCTGGTGGGTCCAGCAGGTGCGCGCCGCCGCCTCTCCGGAGGAGTTGCCCCGCACGTTCCAAGGACCGGGTATCTCCGCGATCTGCGACCACTGCCCGTTCCGCACCGCGTGCTGGGGGCCGCTCGTTGCCGGGCGTTCGCCGCAGAGCCTGCTCATCCACGACGACGTGGAGCGTGCCGAGGCGCTGACCGAGTACGCCGAGGTCTCCGAGCGGATGAAGCCGCTCAAGGAGCGGCAGAAGTTCCTGCGCGCCCAGCTCGACGGCTCCGAGCCCGGCGTCTACGGCGACAACGTCCTGAAGTGGAGCGGCGGCAACCCGACCAAGGTCGATGACGTCGAGGCGATGGTCGCGCTGTACCGCCGGGCGGGGCTTGAGGTGCCCATGGCTCCCGACGCGGCGGCGATGAAGGCGACGCTGAAGGAGGTGGGCATCCCCGTGCCCACGCGCCTCGACCACGACCGGCGGACCGCGGTGAGCATCAACGTCACCGCGTGCAAGAAGCCCTGATCGCCAGGTGCGCGGGCGCGGGGCCGGCGTGCTCCGCGCCCGCGCGGGGCGACAGGACCCGGACGGAATCACGGAGAGGTGCCGGTGAGCATCCAACTGATGGTGGTCGCTGCCTACTTGCCGAAGGAGGTGATCAACACCACGCAGAAGCTGGTCCTCATGAAGATCGCGGACTCGGCCGACGACCAGTCGAGGCTCGCCCGGCCGGGCCTGGAACGGATGATGGCCTGGGCTGGCGTGGGCGAGAAGCAGGTCATCACGGTGGTGACCCAACTCGTCGGGCTGGGCCTGGTCGAGCGGGTCACCGTAGGCCGCGTAGGCCGCCGTGCTGAGTACCGGGTGTTCCCGCACGGCGTGCCGCCGATCCCGTCGACCGAGGAGCTGATCGAGCGGCGTCGTGCGGCGCAGCGCGCCCCGACCAACCCCCGGCTGGCCCGCAAGACGCCCCGCCGCAAACCGTCGTCGGCGGCCCGTACTCAGCAGGACGTCGCCGCACGGGAAGAGGCGCGGGCCGCTGCAGGGGCGGCTTCCGGGCCAGGGTTGCCCCGGGGGAACCCTGCGGGGGCCGAGGGCAGGGTTGCCGAGGGGGAACCCAGTGGGTTGCCGCAGGGAAACCGGGCGGGTTCCCCTGAGGAAACCCCTTCTCTTCCCCCTCCTTCCTCTTCTCTTCCTTACCCCCCTACCCCCACGGCTGGCGCCGCAGGGGAGCCGGGGGCGGGGCAGGAGGAGGAGCAGCGTGCGGGCTGCCCGAAGCACGCCGAACCGGTGGCGAACTGCCGGGGTTGCGGTACAAACCCGCGTGCGGGGCGCGAGCAGGCGCGACGCGGGGCGGCCGACCGTGAGCGCCGTGGCCAACAGGACTGGCTCAGGGAGTTCTTCGCCGAGCAGGAGCGGCGCGTTGCGGAGATGGACCCTCAGGCGCTGGAGATGGCCCGCCAGCGAGTGAGGGACCTGGCCCGCATGGGGCGTGAGGCAGGGGCCAACTCCCGGCGCGGAGCAGGGCGTTCACGAGATCGGAAACATTGACGCCCAGGTGTGCGCCATTAAGATATAAGCATGAGTTCGGAACTGGTCGAACTCACCAACCTCTTGGAGACCGTCTTGACCGACACGCTCACCACCACCCCGGCCCCCGACGCCTACGTCGTGGTCGCCGAAGTGATCCATGGATCGCACCTCCCTCCGCGCCTCGGTCGCGGCCTGTACTGCTCGGCCGAGTGCGCCGAGCACGGCGTGCACGAACTCGTCGGTGAGCTGGCCAAGGAGGAGGGCGGCAGCGGCCTCGCCCTGCCCTACGAGGGGCGGACGATCGGCTGCGTCGTCACCCGCGGGGGCCGGATGTGGGCGGTGCAGATCCTCGCCCACAGCGAGCTGCCCACCGGCTGACGCTCGCGCCACATTAGATAGGTGACATTTTTCAACGGCGGGTGCGCATTCTGTGCGCCCGCCGTGCACACCCTCTTGGAGAACGGCACATGACCACCACGATCGCGGCTCTGCCCGACCACAACAGCACCACTGACCCCCTGTGGCAGGAACTCTTCCGCCGCTACAGCCACGTCATCAGCCCGCTGCGCTACGCGGGCTGGGTCACCGACATGGAGACCTGCGGCGGCGAGTTCTTTGTCCGCGCCGACCTGCGCGACGGCACGGAACTGATCATCGCCTCCGAGCACAGCCTGCCCGCCGACCCCGCCGAAGTGCAGGGGTGGAACGTCGTCCGCCAGAACGTGCAGGACCCGAGCCAGCACACCGTCCTGTACGACTCCACCCCCAACGGCCCGCAGCGCCACCACGGCAACAGCCTCATCCCGCCGATGGTGCGCATCGACGCCCTGGACGTGCCCAGCCGAGGGCCCCGGCTGATCGTCTCGGCCACGCACATCGCCCCGTACGGCGCCAGCCACAACCAGGTCGCCGGGACCGAGGGCGCGGCGATCGCTGTCGCCCGCCACTCGGAGTGGTCGCAGCGGCTCACCGGCGATGAGGGCTACCGCCGCGTCTGGCAGCGAAGCGAACGCGAGGGCTACCCGCTGTCGGTGTTCGAGAGCGCCGGACACATCACGACCGTCCGTGTCACCCGCAGCGATGACTGACCGGCCGCGCAGCGCACCACGCCCCACCGGGGGCGCGGACCGGTGATCTGGCTGCTGATCGTGTGCGCCCTCGGACTGCTGGGGTTCACCGCCCTCGGCATCGAGGACAGCCGCCACCACCGCGCGTTACGCGCCACCGACCAGTCCTGACCACGGCCGCCCGGCCCGCCCACCGGGCCGGGCGGCCCCGCCTCTTGGAGACCACGACCTTGCCCCGATCTATCCACCTGCTCTGCGGAGCGGGCGGAGATGGCCAGGGTCTGCTCGAAGCCGGATTCGAGCCGATCCTCGGCATCAATCACTGGCAGACCGCGATCGACACCTTCTCGATCAACCACCCGACCGCGTCGGCTCGCTGCGCCGACATCCAGAACTACCCCATGCGCTGGCTCCCCAAGGCCCTGGTGCTCTGGGCCTCGATCATCTGCACCGAGGTCAGCCCCGCCGGCGGGCGGAAACGCCCCGACCCCGTGCAGGACGCCCTCTTCGAGGAAGAGGAGCAGTGGCGCGAACTGCCGCCCGAGGCCTTCGAGATGACCCGAGTGACCGCCTGGTGCGTGCTGCGCGCTGCCGAGGCGAAACGGTTCCCCTGCGTCGTCGTGGAGAACGTCGTTGAGTTCATCACCGACTGGCTGTTGTTCCCCGAGTGGATTCGCGCGATGAAGAAGCTCGGCTACCGGGTCCAGATCGTCTCGGTGTCCTCCGCGCACATCGGCTCGGAGACCAATGCGTACGCCCCTCAGTGGCGCGATCGCGTGTATCTGGTTTTCACCCTGTCCGGCATCCGCCGCCCCGATCTTGCGCCGCGCCCGCTGGCCTACTGCGTGGAGTGCGGGCGGGACGTCAAGGCGCGCCAGAGCTGGCGCGACCCGCGGGTGAAGGTGGGCAAGTACCAGCAGCAGTACGACTACCGGTGCCCGAACACCCGCTGCCGACACGCCCTGGTGGAGCCGTATGTCCGGCCCGCCTCCGACGTGATCCTTTGGGACAACATCGGCCAGCGGATCGGGGACCGCACCAAGCCGCTAGTGCCCAACACCATGCGGCGGATCGCGGCCGGTCTGGACAAGTTCCCCTACAAGCCGTCCGTGGTCACGCTCACCCACGGCAAGGACGGAACGGACCGGGCCTTCTCCCCGCACGCCCGGCCGCTGCCCACCCGCACGGCCAAGCTCGGCGAAGCCCTCCTGGTGCCGGTCGGCGGCTCGTGGAACGACACTGCGACCTCGGCGGCCGAGCCGATGCGCACCCGCACCACCCGCGAGAGCGAAGCCCTCGTCACGGTGGACCCGTTCATCGTGGAGTTCCGCAACAACTGCGACGCCGCGCCGATCGACGCTCCGCTCAGCACGATTGCCACGGCCCGCCATCACGGCCTGATCGTGCCTGATGGCGACGTGCGGACCAGGGCTCGCAACACCCTGGTCATCCCGTACCGCAAGGCGTCGCCGAAGACCGCGGCCGGGCCGCTGCACACCCTTTCCACCCGCGACTCGGCGGCGATCGTGCGCAGCGCCCCCGCCATCGAGGACTGCTACTTCCGGATGCTTCAGCCCCGCGAGCAGTTGTCGGCCCAACGGTTCCCCGAGACGTACGAGGTCGTCGGCACCAAGGCTGCCCAGACCCAGCAGGCCGGCAACGCGGTGAGCGTCAACGTCGCGCGCTGGATCGGTGAACGCCTCAAGCCCGTCCTTGCCTGACCCCCACCTCCGAAGAAGAAGGGATATCCCTGCCATGACACCGGCAGCCCACGACGCAGTGATCATCCTCGCCAAGCAGCGAGACCACTTGGCCCTCGCGCTCCGCCGAGCCGAGCAGGCTCACTGTCTGGGCATCACCGACCACCTTGCGGCCAAGATCCGCGCCCGCTGCCCCCAGGCCGCCTACGTGGCCTTCGACCGGAGCGGCGAACACCGCAGCGTCACCGTGCACGGCGTGCTCGGTGAGCAGACCAGCCCGCTCGGGGGGTGCCCCTGGCTGTGGGACGGCACCGAGCCGGGCCATCCGCTCAACGAGATCGCCGAGGACATCGCCCTCGACACCGAGCACGCACTCATTCCCCCGACCTCACCGGCGTGGGCGCTCGTGCACCGCAACACGGCCATGGACGGCAGCTGGCTCCTGGAGTTGCCACCGGTCGACCGAGTGGCGCGCGTGGCCGAGCTGATACGCGGGCACCACCCGGCAGCCACGGCGGTCGTGGTGGACGGCCGCGCTGGCGGGGGCCGCGTCGTCGGAGTTGTCGAGGACCAGCACGACGGTGAGGAACACGTTCCCGCGGTCCGGCCGCGCCTCAGCGACTCCTGCGACGACGCCCTCACCCGCCTCGTGGCGCAGATCTTCCTTCTGCCGCCGCTGGCTGACCGTCACCTCACACCGGTGCCGCCCGGCTTCGCCCACCCGTACGGCTCCAGCGTCAGCGACCAGGCGCGCCTGATGCCGCTGCCGCCGACCGCCTAGATCGAGAGGAGGAGCAGATGAGCGGCATCGGGTGGGCCGGCGAAGCCCCCTGCGCCGGGGATGCCCGCTTCACGTCTGAACAGACGGCGGCAGAAGCCCCGACGGAGCCGCTGGTGCGCGCCCTCCTCGCGATCTGCCAGAGCTGCCCGTTGCGATCCCAGTGCATCGACCTGGTCCTGCCAAACATGAGCCTGTTCGACGGCGTGTGCGGCGGGCGGTTCTGGCGCAACGGGCGGGTCCTTGAGACCTGCAAGGGCGCGCGGCCCGCCGAACTGCTCGAACGCGGCCGTCGTCCGATCACCCACGGCACCGAAGCCGGTGCCCGCGCCCACAGACGGCGCAGGGAGCGCGCCTGCTCCCTGTGTCTGGAAGCCGACAAGCTCGCCCAGCGGGCCCGCCGGGCCCGCAAGCGTACTTCCGGCTTCCGTCCTCGCCCCGACAACTCCTGCGGAGAGTAACTGTGTTCACCATCAAGGCCCGAGACCTGGCGGTCGTCCTCGACCAGGCCGCCCCGCACCGCTACCAGGCCGACGACACCTGCGAGCCCGAAACTCTGATCCTCGACTGCGCTTCCCGCTACCTGCACGTCGTCGGATGCAGCGCGCGGACGCTCGCCGTCGCTCGCGCGTCGGGCAAGGGGAGCGACGTGTGGACAGCGCCTATCGGCTTCGACGACGTCGCCGCGCTGCGCGGCTGGCTGGAGTCGTCCGACACCGTCACCATCGAGCACCTGACCGTCGAAGGCCACCAGTTGCTCCGCTTCACCGAAGGCGTCGCGCAGCTCACCGTTCCCGCCGCATCGCACCTTCACCGCCTGCCCTGGCGCGTGCTGCTGCGCATCATGCTCGACGCCCGCAACCACCCGCTGGCCCAGGGGCGCCCCGTGCAGCTCAGCCCCGATGACCTGTCCCTGTGGCTGAACGCCGGCGCCAACGGGGAGGCGATCGAGTTCCGCTCCCTGGGCCCGGTGGGCACCCTCGTGACTGCCGGAAGCGACTTCCTCGGCCTCCAGACCCCGCACGGCTGGGACGGCCCCGAGCCCGGCGAAGGGTGGTCCACGTCGCTGCGTGTCCGCCGGTTCTCCTTCGCCGGTCAGTTCCTTGAGGTCGGGGCGCGCTACGCCGATGCCACCGGCACGGTGTGGATCGTGCCCGGCAAGCCCGGCCGCGGTGAGGAACCGCACCTGGTCTCGGCCGACTTCGTGGCCGTCGCTCTGCCCATCTCCCAGGTTCTCGCGGCCGGGAAGCTCCTGGTCCGTGTGCACGGCTGACTCAAAGTAGGTGACATTTATGAATCATCATGTGTGCATTCGTGGTCCGGCCTGTGAGCAGTGTGCGGACCCCGGCTTCGGGCTGCATCCCTGGCCCGCGGCGTGGCGTGCGCGCCCCTCGACTCCTGCGAACCACTCGAATCGGAAGGAAGACCCAGTGAACAAGGCCCAGCTCATCGAGGTGGTGGCCGCGGCGACCGGCGACCGCGCTCAGGCCAAACTCGCCGTGGAGACCACGCTCGACGCGATGGTGCGCGCCGTCGTCGGCGGTGAAGTCGTCTCCGTCACCGGCTTCGGCAGCCTGACGCCCGAGACGCGCCCGGCGCAGACCTGCCGCAATCCGCAGACGGGTGAGCCGGTGGAGCTCGCTGAGCGCCGGGTCGTGAAGTTCCGTCCCGGAGCGCGGTTCCAGGACCTCGTCGCGTACCGCCGGGCGATGCCCGAGTCCGGCAACTGCATCCAGAAGGACCCCAAGACCCCCAAGGCCGCCCGCCCGTAACGCTGCACACCTGGGGCCGTCTCGGCGCGCGCCGAGACGGCCCCACCGAAGGAGTACGACATGAACGACCGTTCCGTGGGCGTTGAGGTCGACGCCACCGCGACGTGGCTGGAGGGGCGGGGACTGTCCGGCGCGGCCAGCCTGTTGCGTCGCGTCGCCCGGCAGAGGGACGAAGCCGTGCGCCAACTCGGCCCGCGCCCCGCCGCCGCACTCGCATTTCAGGCGGGCGGTGCCGAGCCGACGGCACCGCGCGATCTGGACGCCGCAGCCGAAACGGCCATGCTTCGCACCGACTTGGCCCGCCTCCAGGCCCTGGCGGAGCGTGCCGGTTGGGTGGCCGACTCCGACGCGAAGCGCCTGGTGCGCTGGCGCGACGGCTGGTGGGAGCTGGGCCACCGCCGTAGGAACCCGAAGGACGGCTACCACGACACCGGCTGGTACCTGTGGGGCCCGGCTGGCAGCTACGAGGGTGAGTTTGTCGACCGGCGCCGGAGCCCGGCCATGACCGAGGCCGACCGGCTGATCACCAAGCACCTGGCCATAACCCGAGGGGACAGCCGGTGAACGGTCAGTTCGAGCTGGTCAGCGCCCGCGCTGTGAGCGGCCCCGAGCCGGTGCCCGACCTTGCTTCCGCTCACCGCATCATCGTCAGCAATTCCGGCGGCAAGGACAGCATCGCCGCAATGGACGAGGCGGTACGCCTGGCCGACGAGGCCGGGGTCCGCGACCGCATCGTGGTCCTGCACATCGACCTCGGGCGCACCCCGCGCCGTCACAGCGTGGAGTGGCCCGGCACGGTGGACCTGGCACGCCGTCAGGCAGCCCACTACGGGCTTCCGTTCGAGGTCCGCCGGATGACGAAGTGGCCGTCCCTCGTTCACCGCATCCGGGCGCGCGGACAGTTCCCGCACCTCACGACCAGGTTCTGCACGTCGGAGAAGCGGGGCGTGGCACACCGGTTCATGACCGAGCAGGTGAACGGCCTCGGCATCCCTGGCCGCACGGCGCGGATCGTGCACGTCATGGGCTTCCGGGCGGAGGAATCCCGAGCCCGCGCCCGGCGTCCCGCCGTCGAAGTCGACCACCGGGCCAGTAACGGGCGCCGCACGGTGACCCAGTGGTACCCGGTCCTGCGCTGGAGCACCGCCGAGGTATGGCAGCGCATCCGGGAACAGGGCCTGCCCTACCACTGGGCGTACGACGCCGGCATGTCCCGCCTCTCGTGCAGCCTGTGCGTCCTCGCCTCCGCCCCGGACCTGGAGTGCGCGGCCAGGCTCCGGCCCGAGCTGGCGCGCGAGTACGCCGACCTGGAGGAGGAGATGGGCGTCCCGTTCCGGCGGGAGCTGTCGATGGCGGAGGTCATCCGGCGCGCGGGAGGTGCCGCGTGACCGCGGAGTTCCAGAGCGCGCCGGTGACCTTGCCGAGCGTCCAGGAAGAGGGGGAGTGGCAGCCCCGGGTGGTGGGCCTTGACCTGTCGCTGACCTCGACCGGCATCGCGGGCACGGACTGGGCGCACGCTTGTCGGCCCGGTCGACGCCGGAGCCATGAACGGCTGGACTGGCTGGTCGCGGCCGTCGCGCTGAGTGTGAAGGACGGAGCGGACCTGGTGGTCGTCGAGGGCGCCGCGTACGCCCAGGGTGCGCAGGCCGGGCACCACGAGCTGGCCGGGCTGTGGTGGTTGGTCACCCAGTACCTGTGGCGGCACCGCATCCCGTATGCCGTCGTCACCCCGCACGGGCGGACGATCTACGCGACCGGCCGGGCAAACCCCGCGCACGAGTGGCCTCGCAAGGACCGGTCCCGCGTCGCGAAGGGCATGGTGCGCTCGGTGGCCGTCGAGCGGTACGGGGTCGAGTGCGAGGGGCCGGGCCGCTACGACCAAGCGGACGCCACGATCCTCGCCGCGATGGGCCTCGACTGGCTCGGCTACCCCACCGTGCCCGTGCCCGACTCGCACCGCCGCGCGCTGGAGTCGGTCCGCTGGCCCGAGCTCATTCCGGCCGCCGCGAATTAGGGAATTGAATTGCGGAAACTAAATGCGCATTCGTTTGGGTGTACCTTGCTTTTGGGGTATTTGCCATTAAGATATAAGTAAGGAATTCGGGAAATGCCCGAACCGGAAGGGGAATTGGAAGTGGAAACCCAGAACCAGGGATGCGGCTGCGAGTGCAACAGCGGCGGCTTCTGCGGTGGCTGCGGCCACGCCGGATGCGGACGCCGCTAGCCCGGCCCGAACCCCGGAGAACCCCGCGCCCCCGGCTTCGGCCGGGGGCGCACCCATACGCGCAAGCGCCTCTTGGAGAACCCCATGAACGACTACTCAACCGGAGTCCTGCAACTCGCCCACGAGATAGGGCTCGACCCCGAACACGTCGCTCACGCCATGCGCCTCGCCTCGCGCACCTTCGCCCGGGTGCAGGTGTCGACCGGCATGACCCTCGACCAGTTCCGCCGCCTGTTCACCCAGGACCGGCACTCCATCGTCATCGTCGCGAACATCGCCATGCGCCACGCCGGCCGCCGCGAAGACGCACAACTCCTCATGGACATCTACAAGGCCGCCGTCGGCCGCCTGCCGTACGAGCGCCCCATCCACACCGGCGTCGGCACCCTGCCCGAGCACCACAGTCACCCGCACGTCCAAGAGGCCGTGCGCATCCTGACCGCCGCCGGAATGCCGCCCATCCACACCGACGGCATCCACGAACTGCGCCCCGGCTTCCAGGTCATGCCCGACGACACCGGCCAGTTTCCCGGCTGGGTGTTCATCCAGCCCGACCCCGGAGCCAAGGCCCGCACCGGCTTCGCCGGCGGAGACCTCGGCTACCTCGCCGTCATGCGCTGGGCCGGATGGGGCGTCATCACCGAACGCCTGCCCGGCGGCGTATACGCCGCCTGCCACCCCGACCACAAGAGCGACCCCTTCCCCACCGCCCCCACCTCCTGACCACACCCGTGCCCGGCCGCACCACGCGGCCGGGCACGGCCCACCTGAAAGGCACCAGCCCGTGAAGCTCCCCGTTGACGACGCCACCCTGACGTCCTGGGCCCAACTGCTCGGCCTCACCAACAACCAGACCGCGACGACCCTCGCCGAGATCGAAAAGACCCTGCGCGTCGGCTACGAGCACCGCCCCGACGAGCTGCGCGACTCAAGCTTCGACGAGCTCATCAGCGACATGGACGCCGAGGAGGCGGCCCTGATGTTCCTCATCGGCGGACTGCGCCAAGCCGGACACCCCGAAGCCGCGTACGCCATCGAGGTCCGCGGCATCTTCGCCACCCTCCGGGACCTCCAGCAGACCAGCTGATCCCGCTCCCAACCCGCTCCACGCACCGCCCCGGTCGCGCACCGCGCACCGGGGCGGACCTATGCGCGCCCGCAGAAAGGAATCCGCAGCCATGTCCGACGACTTCTTGCCCCGCGCGGCAGCCCCGGCCACCGCCGCGCGGCCCGCGCCCTCATGGGCGAAGAAGCCCCCGCCCCGACCCAAGGCCCGCCCCACGGGCAAGATCACCGCCCGCCGCTACGCCGCCCCACGTGACCCGCACGAGCATGCCCGCAAGATCGCGGAGAACGTCCTCGATGCCTGGTATCAGTCCTTCGGCGGCAGCAGCATCGACGTTCCCCTCGGCACCGTCGCCGGGCTCTCCCTGCTGCGCAACGTGCCCGGCATGGCGGACTGGGTGCTCAACCTACGGCCCGAGCAACTCCCGCAGCTGTTCAAGGAGATCTACCTCGGCCACTGGATCAAGCGCCCCGACCTGATCAATCGTGCGATACGCCTGCACGACTGGGCCTGGAACCCCGAGCCGGACAAGCAGCAACTCCGCGCCGTCCACACCGTCACCCGCGCCGCCATCAACACCGGCCTGATGGACCTCACCGGCCACGACGACGTCTGGCGACGCTCCGAGGCCGACGTCCTCAGCCCCCTGCTCACCGGCCTGCGCCACAAGAGCGACAAGAAGTGGCGCGGCGAGTACCACACGCCGGCGTGCATCACGGACCTGATGGCCAACATGACAGTGGACAAGGACTTCGCCAAGCCAGGCATGTCCTTCCGCGAACCCGCCGTCGGCTCCGGCACCATGTTCCGCTCCGTCGCCCAGCGCCTGCGCGACCTCGGCCTCAACCCGCACGACTTCCACTGGTACGGCAACGACATCGACTCGCTGTCCGCCGGGTGCGCCGCCGTCAACGCGATCATCTGGGACCTCGGCCCTCGCTGCCTCATCGGCTGCGCCGACTCCCTCGCGCCGGACGACGACTACGCCAAAACCCGTGCCGAAGCCGCCGAAGCCTTCGAGCAGCGCGACGAGTACATGGACACAGCCACCACCATCATCGCCCACCGCCGGGCCCTCGCCCTCCTCGACGAGCTCATGCCCAGCAAAGAGAAGGCCGCGTGACCGAGCCCGACCCATTCGCCCGACCCGGCACCACCCCCACAACACGCCGCCGACGCCCGGCCTTCGCCGGGCCCCGCGACGAAATCGACGTGCCGCCCCTCGACCACATCGCCCCCACCCTCGACCCGCCATGGCACAAGGAGGACACCGACACACCCGAACGCACCGCCACCTACCACCACCCCGACGGGCACCGCATCGGCCTGCGCATCCAGCCCCGCGGCCTCGCCATCCAGACCTGGATCACCGCGGGCCCCGACCTGCCGCCGATCCCCGGCGGCACCGACATCGAGCAGGCCGAAGCGCAAGCCGCCAACGACGCCCGGCTCCAGCCCGGCCGCACCTGGCACACCGTCCTGACCACCCGCACCAGCAAGGCCCTGGCCACCGACCTCGCCGCGCTCGTCCGCGAACGGCTGCTCCCCGCCCTCACGAACAAGCCACGCGGCATCGCCGCCCCCGCTCCGCCCGCCCGCATCGGGCAGACCGACCCCGAACCGCAGGAAGAAGGAACCCAGAAGTGAGCACGACCGACAACACCGTGCAGGTCACCACCCTGCCCAACCTCGCCCAGATCCTGCCGTACCTCCTCGGCCACTACCCCGACGACAGCATCGCTCTCCACGCCCCCGGCCCGAACTTCCATGACGGGCCGACCATGACCTGTCCTCTTCCCGACAACACCGCCGAGTGGCAGGCCGCCGCCGAGCACGCCGCCCGCCAGTTCGTGACCTACGCCCGCGACCGCGGGCACGACCCAGCCCAAGGCGTCCTCATCTACCTTTGCCGCGAACCGCGCCCCGGCCAGAGCCCCGAGGACACCGCGGCACTCCTCGCTCCCATCAGCACATGGCTCACCGATGAGTTCCACGAGAACAGCGCCACCGTCCTCCAGACGATCGGTCTTGTCGCGAACCGATGGTGGGCCTACGAGTGCGACATCGACGGATGCTGCGAGGGCGAACCGCTCCCGTCGCCCGACGACCCGACCAGCGTCGTCGCACAGATGACGCGCCTCGGCCGAACGCCTGGCCCCCGCACCCGCGACATCATCAAAGAGTTCCGGGCCACAGCAGATCCCGACGTAATCAACGAACTCCACACCGCCGCCGACCACTTCAAGTCGCGCAGTGCAACCAACGCCGGGCGCGACGCGGCGCTCATGGCGACGGTGAACCAGATCGACGCCGCCATCGGCAAGTTCCGCGACGGGGCCACCGCCCTAAGCCGCGACCTGACCACGCAACTGATCGTCGGACTGAACGATGACGTCGCCGTGGAAGCCGGCATAGCGCACGCCGAGGACCACGACCTTCCCCACGCCCGACGTCTGTGGGCCTACCTCGCCCGGCACTGCGCCGAACCGTTCGCCCAGGAAGGCGTGCCCATCCTGACTCTGTACGCGTTCGTCGCCTGGAGGCAAGGTGACCTCATCGCGGCCCGGCTCGCCCTGCGCGACGCCATCACCACCAACCCTGACTACGAACTGGCCACCGGCATACACCTCGGCGCCATTGACGGCGAAGACCCCCGAGACTTCCTCGCAGCCGCCCAAGCGGGTCGCGCCGAACGCCTGACGCACCTCCGGCACGCCGTTGAGGTCGCCAGCGAGTACCGCCCCATCACCGACACCACCGCCGCGCGCTACCGCGAAGCCCTCGACACAGCCACCATCAGCCACTACTACCAGGACGTAACCGAGACCGAACGGCTGCTCACCCGCCACGCCACCGTCGACATCATCAACGGAGCCTTGGCCGACTTCCGCAACGGCCGACCCCAGCTCACGGACGACACAGCCGCCCGCATCATCCACGGCCTGCAAGACCTGCACGCCAGGGACGCCGCACTGTCCACCGGCGAAGAGAGCGACCTTCCCTACGAACGGCAGCTGTGGGGCTACCTCGCACGGCGCTGCGTACCGCCGCACACGGGAGACGCGCCGCCGCTCCTCACCCTCCTCGCTTGGGTCGCCTGGCGACAGGGCGACACCGTCACCGCCAGCCACGCCCTCCACGAAGCCATCGCCATCTACCCCGGCTACACCCTGGCCAAGCTGCTGCTCGACGGCATCCGCAAGCAGTGCGACACGGCCCTGCTCCTGGCGATGTACCGCGAAGCGGCGGCGGAGTTCACCGCAAGCCGACAGGACCTCGACACCCCTTGACTGACACCGTGGCCCCGGCAACCGCCGGGGCCACCGGCCCGGAGACCCCATGGCTGCTCACCGCAGACAGGGCCGCGCTCTCGGGTACAGACGGCACGGCCCTGTCGCATCGGTCAGGAGTGCGGCTAGCGATGCTCGCACTACACAAAGGCGAGGCACGCCTCCCCTTAGAAAGTGCTCCATGCCGATGCGTGCGCCTCCGGACCGTAGGGACTCCACCCATTGAGGTGTGGCTTGAGATCTTCCGGCTCGAACGCTAGCCCGGACGGCATAGTCGGTAGTTGTGTCAGAGGGTCGAGGGTCTCCGCGTAGTCGCGTGCCCACCGCAACCAGGCGCGAGCCGCTTCGACGTCGACGTCCTCTTCTGTCGCTGCGTTGAGCCTGCGCTCCAGCGCGTCGCAGTACTGGCGTAGCGCGTGCGCATCCTGCCACTGCCTTGCCTGCTCACGGAGAATCGTTGCGAAGTGAGTCTGAGCAGCCTTCTCTCTGGCGGTGGCCATGGCCGCTTCCCAGCGGATGCGGCGCTCTTCCTTCGCGCGTTCCTCATCCAGCTTCCTCTGCTGCTCCTCGACCGCGCGAGTCTCCAGTTCCCGGAGCACGATGCCGAGGACGTCCTCGAGTTTCGACCGCTTGCGGTCGCCCCAGTGATGCTGCCTCTTGGACCGGCTGTACCCGATGTCCAGAGCGAGCTGTTGAGAGCGGTCTGGATCGGCAGACTGGGGAAACTCCTGCTTGAAAGTGACGCAGCTGGTGAAGCCGTCGATAACGATCTCCAGCACCCCTTCCCGACAACTCGCGGGGAAGTACCGGCCGTTGTAATAGTGCGCTGAACGATGGTCACGCTCAGGGACCCGCTGCTCGCGTACCTTGTATCCCCGGCGTTCCGCCTCTGCTGCGAGCCCTTGCAGCAGCAACAAAGCACGGCGACGCAGAGAGGGCGGCATAAGAAGCCGGCGGTCGCTGTCTCGCAAGGCCGCCACAACGCGGTGCGGCGAGCGCAACTGCGCGGGGACTGCAACCCTCGGGTTCTCCTCCGGCGACCTCCGCCCAGAGTTGGCATGTAGGCCGTCTACCAGCGAGATTTGCAGATCACGGCCCGCCTTCCACAGTCGCTGCTTTTCGATGCGTTTGCCCGTCGGCGCGAGTTTGTGCCGCTTGGCGAAGTCGATGACACGTCGCCACTCGGTGATCTCATCCTCGTCAGGCTCTGCTATGACCACATGGCGCTCGGCGACCAATCGCTCCACGAGCTTGGTCGCTTTTGCGCGGCGTGCGACGGGGATGGGCCTTTCGCTGTACGGCGTTGGCTGCTTCTTATGGGTGGTCGCCGGCTTGCTCCCATGAGCTGTCGCCGTTGTCGTGGAGCCGCAGACCCTGCCCTTCGCCACGGTAACCGGTGCCTTCGACTCACCAGCAGCCGTGCGCCCGTGTGCCGGATGCTCCGGATGATGACCGTGCTGCAGGTAGAACCGCCCTGCCTCAGTAACCTCCGTCCGCCAGCCGCCACCCCGGCGGCTCACCGTCACGAGACCCCGATCGCGCAGCGCATAGGTCGACCGCCGCATGCCCGGATCCTGAGCGCCGGGATCCTCGCCGCCAGCAATGCTCCTGAGGAGCGTGAGTTGCCGATCGTTCAACGCTTTCCAGCGGTGCATGCGACAAGTTCACAAGGAATTAAGGCAGGTCACAATAGTGGCCGTCGTGATGCCCTCGACCAGGGTTGTCAGCACGCAGCCGGGCGAACATGCTCGCCACGCTCGGGGCCGACTTCGGTACTCTTGTCCGCAGGCGGCTGACCAGTAGAAACGCCGTATGGCTCCACCCGCGGGCGAAGGGGCATGTACTTTCCGTCTGTGAGGCACTCCGCTGTGACCGCGCTTGTTCGGACGATGCACGAGTCAACTGCGCGGCGCCACCAGAACCGGTTCACGGCCCCCACTCACGAACCCGCTGGCTGGATGTCGACGGTGATGACTCGCGTTCCGGCCGGGGCCGCTCGGATTAGGGCGGTGGCCTCGGCAGGGGTCGTGAACAGCACCAGGCCGAGCTGGTTCACCAACTTCATATCGAGCCGCGCAGGATCCGGGCGGATCAGGCCGTACCACCCCTGCGTGGACGCGGGCACGGCTGAGCCCACTGTGACCAGGACTCCGCAGCCGAAGTGATACGCGGTCGCTGCCAGATGGACGAACGCCGGCTTGCCGGTGTCGGCGCGGGCCTGCGCCAATGCCGTCTCTTGCAATTGCTGCCGTGCAGCGGGTGCTAGCGCCCGCTGCCACAGACTGACCAGGGAAGCGTTGGCCTCGGGCGACCGGCGAGCAGCGTACTCAATCTGCTGACTGCGCCATCGTTCCCTGCCGACACGCTCGTCCTCGGCATAGGACTCAGCCTTCGCAATCCCCTCTGGAGTCGCCCATAGCCATCGCCAAGCACCCGTCACCCCCAGGTTCACTGGACCTGCGGGCGCATGGGGCAGCAGAGCGGAGTGGAGGATTCGGGCGACAACATCCATTAAGGGAGCCTTACGGTCGCTTTCCCAGTGGCCGTGCCGACCTGCCGGACATGTGCGGTAGCCGTGGCTGCAGGTGCATTCCTCGGTGACGAACCGTGCCGCACCGGCCTCGACGAGGCCGTCCCTGATGTCGGCGGGCTCGACCAACAGCGATGGAGCGGTCCCCAGCCAATTCCGGGGTCGGTCGGAGACCCAGCACACCCCAGTGCCGTCGGCAGCGTAGCGGGCGGTGCGATGTTCAATGTCCTCGTTGGTGGCTGCGGATAGCTGAGCCTCCCACGCCCAGCGAGTGCCGCCATCGGGACTGGTCGACAACACATCCGCACGCCATCGCCCCCCGGGCCCGGCCGCCTCCACGGACGCACGGTGCCCCGCAGCGCGAACAGCCTCCGCTAGCGCCAGCTTTAACTGATGGTGCGCGACCGACTCACCTGCCAACGTGCACCGTTGAGACCTTCCCGCGTCATGGGCGAAGAACCGCACGCCACCTGGTGAGAGCTTGGCGTGGACGCGGTGGTGGCAGGCCGGACATAACAGATGTGGTCGGGGGCGCACCCGGTGCACCGTCGCCCAGTCCCGTCCACATCCAAGATCCATTAACGTCGCGTCAAGTATCCCTAGATCGGGATCGATAGCAGTAAGGCTCAATTTCTATACCTCCTTCCGTGCGGCGTCGGGTATCGGGGTCGTTACCCTCGACTCAGTCAGATTGACACGACTTCTTGAAGGCAGCGTTTAGGGCTCAGTCGAGCCATCCTAGTCATCGTCATGCTTCAAAAATTCCTTTGTAATCCTCGTGATTTCATCCTTGTAGGGTGCATAGGAGAAATCACCCCCGGGTGGCGCCAGAGTCAACAGGTCGTGACTCACTACAAGGAGGGTCAGGAGGAGTCGGTTAATCTCAGAAGTGGAGTTCTCTGCGTGCAGTCCCTTATTCGCCCCGGTATCGAGAGCATCGACTCGCTTGCCAAGGTCCTCGAAGTTGGCGAGTACCAAATCCTGTGCAGTCTTTGATTCAATCTTCTCCCTGATGTAGGCCCAGATCCGGTTACGATACTGAGCCTTGCCGACGTCCCTGCCGTTGACCTTTTCTGGGCGGGGCGGGTAGAGGGTATCTGCCAGGGCCTCGATGAAGCGGCGACAGGACAGCGAGACATGTGCCAACTGCTCTGCGGAGTCATGCTCCTCGAACGCCTTTATGGCTCCATGGAGCCGGGTGGTGAGGTTCGGGTTGGTATCGGCGCAGCGAATTAGCACTTCGTTTAGTGCGGACGCTAGTTGACCAGATAGGAGTTCTTCAAGCTCACCCACGCGCTGGGCGTGCTCTCTGTTGAGGTATGCATCGAATACTGTGCCTCGCACGCCGGAATCTTCCCACTGGACAAACGAGAAAAGTCCCGTCTTCGACCATGTATCAATTTCCGAGTGATCCCGCTCATCGGAGACTTCCAGCTGGTATTTCTGATAGAAAACAAATAATGAGTCTTCGAAGACTCTGAACGAGGCCGACATTGATGCGTCGAAGGCGATCCAGTGAGATGGAAGGGCGGGAAGAACCTGGACAGCGCCAAGATAGCCGCCGCATTCCCGCAGCCGGACATGCATCCTCCGCGTATCTGCCGGCGTGATGGAATCCACGACCATGCCAGCCACGTTGAGTCGGCTGGCCTCGTCACAGAGCTCTGGCCCCTCGAAGGTACTCCACACCGCCCAGTGCTCTCCGAGAAGGCTCTCAACAGCTCTTTCCATTCCACCTGCTCGCTGCGCGAGACGTTCGAACGGGATGGTCCCGAAGCTGAATCTCGCATGACGCCGGTGGCGTGGGGTACTGGCGACGAAAGCACGCACCAAAGCCTTTTTCATGGTGGGCCAGCCCCAACTGTCGCCGTCCCGCCAGTCCTCGTTGAACAAGAAGCAGACCTTCATCAAACCCCCCACATGGTCCTGCCTGTTTCGCTTCGAACAGCGAGCGGACTGTGGTCCCCAAGTCTCTCAGTCAGGCTGAGGACCGACCGGATGAACCGCGTCGTACCTGCTTGGCTACACCGGTCGTGTTGTACCGGAAACGGGCCATCTCCTCGGTGACTCCGTATTCTTCCGCGATTTCGACAGGTCCCCAACCACGCCGGACAGCGCCGAGCAGGAGGGGGCGGGGCAGCATCAGGGTTCCCCCGAGCGCGGTTGCCTCTTCTTCTTGTTCGGGGCGGCAGGTCCGGAACGGGACTCCGTTGACCTCACGGATCTCCGTCAGCTCGTGTTCAAGGAGCAGGTGCGACAGCTCATGGGCGATGTCGCTTGCCTGCCTGCCCTCACTGCGCAGAGGGTTCGTGACGACGTACGAGTTGCCGCTGATCTCAAAGGTCGCTGCGGAAAACGCGTATGCCTGAAGCCGCTCGAGCTCTTCCAGTCGCTCCAGCGCAACGAGCCGGTCCGCGCTCACGATACGTACACCAAGGTGGTCGGCTAGCAGTTCGACCCGCAGCCGGCCGTATTCGGCGATGCCGAGCTCAGCCCGGAGGCGGGCCGCCTGTCGTTCGGCGTTGGCCTTGAAGCCCCTGGGGAGAGTCACAGTTCACCCGCTTCCACGAGGCGGCGCAGTTCGTCGTACATGTCGCTGAGGAGCGGAGCGAGCCGCTGCGGGACCCCCGGGCGCATCACGTTCGTCGCCCTGAGATGGCAGGCCACGGCCGAGCGGGGCGGCTCTACCTCCCGTGCGAGGGCACTGTAGAGATCGCGCATGACAGATCCGATTCTTTGAGCCGCCTCGTCGGACAGCCGTGGATCGGTACGCAGGTGGCTGATGGCTTGATCGAGCGGTGAGATCTCGCGCTCGACGACCGGTGTGAAGAAGCGGCTGGGCGGCACGCCGAGCCATGCGCAGAGCCGGGTGAACGTGGCCAGGTCAGGCTGTGCACCGCTTTCCACGCGGGAGAAGGTGCTGAAGCTCACCCCTGCTTCGGCGGCCGCCTGGCGCAGGGACAGCTTCCCGCGTCGCTCGCGCAACAGGCTGCCCAGCTCGTTGACGTCGAGCCTCTCTACTTCCTTGGCAGTCGGCACCTCCTCTGTGAAGAGGTCCGGTTCTTCGCTCCTGTGCGCCATGATCCGACCTTACCGCGAAAGATGCTCTGAGTCTTTAGTGACACAAAATTTTGTATCGACCACCAATCACTTGCGCATCATTGTGTCTTTGCTGACACTGATGGGGATCTTCCGATCCCTCCGAAAGGAGCTCATCGCCATGTCCGAGCACCCGCCGCACGACATCCACGTCACCGTGACCTTCGCCCTCGCGGCCAAGCCCTACCAGCACTCATACGCCCCGACGACCCTGATCAGCACGGTCCAGGCTGACGCCCTGACCGCGTTCGAAGTGACGACAGACGGCACGACCGGATACGAGCTGATCCACGACGGCGAGACGGTGCCACCCGACAAGACCATCGGGGACCTCGCCACCCACGGGAACCAGCTGCGGCTGCGCCTGCGCACGATCACGATCTCGGGCTGACCGGATCCACGATGGACCTGGAGAGCCAGCTCCTTCTGGAGTGCGACCTGTCAGCGGCCGAGGAGTACCTCGCCTCGGTCGGCGGCAGGCTCGTAAAACGCGAGCAGGATCCTCCTGGCACGCTGTGGGCAGTACTGCAACCCCGCAATCGTGAACGGGCGCTGTTCACGGTTCGGATGATCTGGACGGTGTATCCGCATCGGCCGCCGTCCGTGCACTTCGCCAACGAACCCGGCGGGACGACCACCGTAATCAGCGCGTGGCTGGCCGCGGACGGCTACCGCGCTCCCAGCAACGACATCTGCAAGCCCTTCACCGCCGAAGGGCAACAGCTACACGCGGAGTGGGCGACCGGTCCACACGCCTGGTTGGCGACCGGCAACCCGCTGCTCTATGTACTCGACACTATCCAAGGCGACATCGACCGCGCGGACGGCAGGCGAGCCGCATGAAGCCAGAGCCTCTGCGGATCGCGCCGCGATCGCTCGGAGCATTCGTCGACGACGTTCGACACCATGGCCGTCTCGGCCGCGAAACCGGGGCGTTCTTCCTGACTTCCCCTGAAGACCGCGACGTCGCCGTCGTAGCTCTTGCCGGGGAAAACGGAGTGGACCGCGCCTACGGGCGTTTCGTCATCGGCCTCCAGGCCGTCGACACGGCATTCACCTACGCCGAGGAGCGAGGCTTCCAGGTCCGCGCAATGCTCCACTCCCACCCCCGCGCCGCCTTCTTGTCGGCTACAGATCTTCGCTACTCCCTACGAATGCGCGGCTTCGTCACCGCGGTCGTACCGACCTTCGCCTCACCACCGATCGACCCCGCGCAATGGGGCTGGTGGCAGTACGACGGCAACTGGTGGGTCTGTTCCCCGCCCACCATCGATTCCGCCTGCCCGGAGGCCACGGTCCTCACCTTCGACGCTGAAGGAGTACGCGAACTCCATGAGTACTGACTACAGCCGCGGCCTACGCCTTGCCAGCGCGGCCGCAGGAACCGACACCGCCACGCTACGAGCGGCGATGTCCGCGACCCGAGTCCACGTGACCGCCGACCCAGAAATCCCGGGCGTCCTCACCGTGATTCCCGTCCTGGTCGCCGATCTGCGGCGCCTGCCCTACCAACTGAGCCTGGACCCACGCGGAGCGACCGCACCCCTGCCCGACCACGTGGTTGACGACCTCCAGGCCCTCGTCACCGGAATCGACCCCGATCACCCGCTGCACGTCAGCACTGCCCCACCAGGCTGCCTCCACATCCACCTCGGTACCCAGCCCCCGCCCGGCGCGGCGCTCAGCGGCATCCCCGACGGGCACGGTGTACGGCTTCGGCACGCCGGGCACCCGTTCCCGCACCAGACCGCTCCCGGCTCTGGACTCGGCGCCGTCCTGACCGCCGCCTCCCTGACCGCCGAAGTCTTCAAACGCACCACCGGGCTGCGCACCGGCACGTACGGGAACGCGCCGACGTTGGACTTCTGCCCGGTGACGCTGGGCACGGACCCGGGCACGGTGACAAACACCGTGTCAGAGCTCGAGAGCACCGCCCTGATCGGTGCCGGGGCCATAGGCACCGGGATCATCTTGATTCTGAACCTGCTCGGGGCAAGCGGCGAACTGACCGTCGTTGAGCCAGAGTTCTTCGAGTCGCCGAACGTCACGACGTACAGCATCGGCACCCTTAACGACGCAGCGGCACGCTCCCACAAGACAGACCTCGCCGTCCGGTACCTGCCCCGCCTCGACGTCAACCCCTTTCCGCACACCGCCCAGGACTTCATCAACGCCATCGACAACGGCACCGCATCCTGGCCCGGTACCGTCCTCGGCGCCGTACACAGCATCGAGGCCCGCCACGAGATCCAGCGCATCCACGCCGATCTCACCCTTGACGGCAGCACCGGCGGGCAGGCCGGCACCACCCTCGCCCTGCACGAAGCCCTCCCACAAGGACCGTGCCTGCGCTGCTACTACCCCCGTGCACTCATCCCCACGGGCCCCAGCGCCCCGCAACGCCTCCACGCACTGACAGGGCTCCCGCTGCAGCGCATCGCACGCGGCCAAGACCCTCTCACCCCTGCTGACCTCGAAGGCCTGTCCGCCAAACGCCAAGCTGCCCTGTCGCCCTATCTCGGAGTGCCAGTGTGCGGACTCAGCAACATCATGGGGCTGACCGCCAACGACGCGGACGACTTCCAGCCGTCCGCCGGGTTCGTCGCCCAACAGGCTGCCTGTCTCGTCGTCGGAGCCATGATCGCCCGCAGCACCAGCCACGCCACCGGTCCGATGCGCCACGTCGAGTACGACGCCCGCTTCGGCCCCTGGCACGACATGACCACCCCCCGCCGCCCCCGGTCGGGATGTGCCTGCCAGTCCGAAACTGACTTGATCGCCCGCGTACGTGCGCTCCGCCGTCGCCCCCGGTAGCTGAAGGCTGAGCCGCCTCCAAAGCTCAACAACACAGAAGCAGGACGCCACGGCCTACTCAGGCCGTCGAGGCTCCACCCCGTATGGGGTGGAGCCTGCGCGAAGGCACTCCGCTGGCATGTCGGGCGGAAACGGAAGCTCGCTCCGCGAGGTGTGGACATGTGGTGGACACAAGAAACCGGGCAGGGCGCTCTCGGATCGCCGGAGCCCAGATTTCCTCCCGCGGGTGACGGATTCTCGCCCCTCGCCCCCTCCTCCTGATGTACGAATCTTGTTATGGCGAGCGCAGGGGGACTGACCGAGCAGGAGACGTGCCGGGCCTTCGTACTGCCGGCGCTGTCCGCGGCGGGCTGGAGCAAAGATCAGATCCGCGAGCAGTACTCGATCAACGACGGCAAGCTCGTGGTGTCGCCGCGGCGGCATCGGCGTGAGCGGGCGTTGATAGCGGACTACGTCCTGGAGTACCGCGACGACGTGCCCCTCGCGGTCGTCGAGGCCAAGCGGACGAGTGTGGATGTCGCAGCTGGCATCGAGCAGGCCAAGCGGTACGCCCGCCGACTGGGCCTGCCTGTGGCCTACGCCACGAACGGCATCGAGATCTGGGAGATCGAGATCGGCGGCAACCGGCACCGAGTGTCGTCGTTCCCGTCCCCGGAGGAACTTTGGCAGCGGTACTGCGGCGAGAAGAAGATCACGAGCGATCTGGAGCGCGAGCTCATCCTCGCCCCGTTCGACCATCGCTTGCGCAACAACGATCTCACCCCCAAACGCCCCAGGTACTACCAGCGTCGAGCGGTCAACGAGGCACTCTTGGCGATAGCCCGTGGCCAGAAGCGGATCCTGCTGACGCTGGCCACTGGCACCGGCAAGACCATGGTTGCGTTCCAGCTGGTCTCAAAGTTGCGCGGGAGCGGATGGAACGGAGGCGAGAAGCCCCGCGTGCTCTACCTGGCTGATCGCAACATCCTGGTTGACCAGCCGAAGGACGACTACTTCGAGCCAGTCTTCGGAGACGTCGTCCACAAGATCAGCGGAGGGGTGCAGCGCGCCCGGCAGATCTTCTTCGCGCTGTACCAGTCGCTGGACAGCAGCAGAGGGGACGAAGCGGCGCTCTTCAGTCAGTACCCTCCGGACTACTTCCACCTGATCATCGTGGACGAATGCCACCGCGGCAGCTCGGCCGAAGAGGGTAAATGGCGGGGCATCCTCAAGCACTTCTCCCAGGCCGTACAACTCGGTCTGACCGCGACGCCGATCGCGGACTCGGAGCGGCACACCTACGGGTACTTCGGTGAGCCGGTCTACGAGTACTCCCTGAAGGACGGAATCGAGGACGGCTTCCTGGCCCCCTACCGTCTGCGACGGGTCCACCTGAATGTCGACATGACGGGCTTCAAGCCCGAACCTGGGCAGCTCGATACTTCCGGCAACCCCATCCCGGACCAGGTCTATACCCAGCGCCACTACGAGAAGGCGCTGGCCATTGAGGAGCGCACCGAGGAAGTAGCCCGGTACCTCACGAACTACCTGACCGATACGGACCGGATGGCGAAGACGATCGTCTTCTGTGAGAACAACGATCACGCACACCGCATGGTCGCCGCACTCAACCAGGCGAACCTCGACCTTGTCGCGCGCTACCCGGACTACGTCTGCCGGATCACCGACGACGACGGCAAGCCGGGAAGGGAGCTCCTGGATCGGTTCCGGCGGGACGACACCGACGAGCCGGTGATCGCCGTGACCAGCCAGATGCTGACGACCGGCGTGGACATCCCCTCGGCCCGCAACATCGTGATCGTGCGCCGGATCAACTCCATGCCGCAGTTCAAGCAGATCATCGGGCGAGGTACCCGGCTGTGCCTGGACATAGACAAGGGGTCCTTCGACATCATCGACTTCGTTGATGCGACTGTTCTGTTCAACGATCCCGAGTTCGACGGCCCGCCGCTGAGAGTCATCAATGACCGGACAGACCAGCAGGGAGAGCTGATCGAGCGCGAAGAGCTGGAGAGCCCGGACGGCCCCGCCGAAGAGGTCGCAGAGCCCGAAGCGGACTTCAAGTCAGGTGATGGAGGCACACTGCCTGCGGACGACGACGGGACGGCGATCACGGACGAGGACCGCGTCGATGAGATCCAAAGTCGCGGTACCCGGCGCATCTACGTCAACGGCGTGGAGGTCTTCGTCTGGAATGACATGCACTACCAGCTGCACCCTGACGGCCAGTCCATGCGCATGGTCCACTACCGGGAATACGTGCATGACCGTGTGCTGGAGCTGAAGCTGTCGCCGACGGATCTGAGGACGCAGTGGGCCACCGCCAAGAGCCGCAACATCCTGCGCGAGCGCCTGAACAGCGAAGAGATCGGCATCACGGAGGAGGACCTGCTGCGCAAGCTCGACCATCCCGAGGCCGACCCCATTGATCTGCTGATCAACGCGGCCTGGGAGCTGCCGCTGATCAGCCGGTCCGAGCGGGCCCACCGGGTACGCCGTGAGCACGATCAGTTCCTCAAGAGCTTCGCACCTGAGGCGCGTGAGGTGCTGGACGCGCTGTTGGATCGCTTCACCGAGAAGGGTGCCACGGAGCTGGAGGCGGGCGCGCTGCGCGTACCACCCTTCCAGCAGTTGGGTACGGTCCGGCAGCTGGCCACACGGTTTGGCGGGGCGCCGCAGATGCACGAGGCGATTGATGACCTGGCTAAGCGGATCTTCGACGTCGCATAACTACATCCTGCTTTTAGTTTCGCGTATCGATCTGCGTGAAACTAAAGGAAACTAGGAAGAGTATTTCTGCTACGCTCTCACGGTGCTCGGCGATGACACGACTCGCGACCGGCTCTGGCGCACTGCCGCCCGCCAGCGCGGCTACTTCACGGCCGCCCAGGCGCTCAAGGCTGGCTACTCCTACCAGGCCCAGCACTTCCACGTCGGTCGGCGCAACTGGATCCGTATCGACCGCGGCATCTACCGCTTCCGTGAGTATCTCGACCTGCCGAGCACCGACACGGACCACTTGGTCCGCTGGTCCCTCTGGAGCCGGGACAGGGCCGTGGTGTCGCACACGACGGCCCTTGCAGTGCACGATCTGGGCATCGCTAACCCGGCGGAGATCCACCTGACCGTACCACCGGGCTTTCGTGCTGATGACTCGGCTGTCGTGCTGCACCGCGCCGCTCTGGGCGCTGCGGAGATCGAACAGCACGAGGGGTTCAAGGTCACCACACCCCTGCGAGCCATTGCGGAGAGCGCCGCTGACGCGGTCGATCAGGACGTCGTCGACTCCGCAGTGAACGAGGCACTCTCGCGGGGCCTGACCACCCGACGCCGTCTCCTGCACGCCGCCCAGGAACTCGGAGCGCGAGCCGAACTCGGCGTAGAGCGCGCGCTGAGGGAGGTGACGGGGTGAAGGAGAAGCGGTACCAGGACGCTGTCGCACTCCGTAGGGCACTGGAGGCCAGGCTGAAGCGCCAGTCGGAGACTGAAGCCACAGATCTGGGACGCCTACGCCGCCGAGTGGTCTTCGACCGTATCGCTGCACGGCTCTCAGCCGACTCGGAGGCCGAGTGGATCCTCAAGGGCCGGGCCGCGCTTGAGTTCAGGCTCCGGAATCGGGCCAGAATGGGCGCCGACGCGGAGCTGTACAGCGTAGTGCGGCATGTCTTCACGATCCGGGACACACATGCCGTCCCTCATTTGATTCCCGACCCACCACTGCTGTGGCGGGACACGTACCCACCCCTCGCAGAGGGGCTGACCGAGACCACAGCGACCTTGGACAGCGCGCTGACCGCAGTGCGCGAATTCTGGGCGCGAGTTGTGAACGCCTCCACCGGAACGGAAGACTGATGCCGCCGCAGGACACCACCGGCCAACTGGCCATTGACGTACCCGCCCAGCCCAAGAAGCGAACCCGCGCGGAACTTCAGTCGGCCATCAAGTCGGCGCGCGACATCATGCGCAAGGACGCCGGCCTCAACGGCGACCTGGACCGCCTGCCTCAGCTGACGTGGATCCTGTTCCTCCGGGCCTTCGATGTGTGCGTGGAGGAGGAGCGGGAGGCGGAGATCCTTGGCTACGAGCGCGTGATCCAGCCGCCATACGACTGGAAGAGCTGGGGAGCAAGAACGGAATTTACGGGGAAGGAGTTCCTCGACTTCGTCAACATGAAACTTCTCCCGTATCTGCGTGACCTAAAAAGCGATGAAGAGGGAGATCCCAGGAATGTGATCTCCACCATCTTCCAGGATGTCAACAACCGGATGCTCTCGGGCACCTTGCTGCGCGACCTGGTCAACGTAGTCAATGACATCAACTTTGACTCCGCTGATGACATCCACACGATGGCCTTCGTCTACGAATCAATCCTGAAGGAGATGCGGGACGCCGCAGGTGACTCGGGCGAGTTCTACACCCCGCGACCGGTGATCCGGTTCATGGTGGAGCAGAGCTTCCTCAGGCTGGGCGAGTCCATCCTCGACCCGGCCTGCGGTACGGGCGGTTTCCTCGTGGAGGCCTACGAGGAGCTGAAAGAGCTCCCGCGCTCCCAGGTGGAACTGGCCGAACTCCACCACAACATCCGCGGCATGGAGAAGAAGCCGCTCCCGTATCTGCTCGGGATGATGAACCTCCTCCTCCACGGGATCGACGCGCCGAACGTGATCCGCACGAACGCACTACGCAAGATGCGGGAGGAGAGCAGCCCGAAGCACCGTGTCAACGTGGTGCTCACCAACCCTCCGTTCGGCGGTGAGGAGGAGAAGTCGGTAGCGGCGGCCTTCGACTCGGCCGGCGTCGGAACGCACGAGACGGCCTGGCTCTTCCTCTACTCCGTGATCGAGCGACTCAAGCCCGGCGGCCGCTGCGCGATCGTCCTTCCGAACGGTGTTCTGTTCGGCGGTGGCGTTGGAGCAAAGATCAAGCAGAAGCTGATGCGGGAGTGCAATCTCCACACGATCGTGCGCCTCCCGCAGGGCGTTTTCGCCCCGTACACGCAGATCCCCGCGAACCTGCTCTTCTTCGAGAAGGCTGGCTCGACGAAGGAGACTTGGTTCTACGAAGTCCCCTTGCCGGAGGGAAGGCGCGGGTACAGCAAGACGAAGCCCATGCGTTACGAGGAGTTCGCCGAGTGCGCGAAGTGGTGGGGGGGTGAGGAGCGTGCCGGGCGCGAGGCCAACGCGCATGCGTGGAAGGCCGATGCGAGTGAGATCACGGACGGTGGCTACAACCTGGACCTGTCCAATCCCCACGCTGATGATGATTTGGCACACCGGCCACCCGGGGAGCTGGTTGAAGAGCTCATCAAGACGGAGCAGGAAATTCTCGGACTGCTTGCCGACCTCAAGGCGACTCTGGAGTGTGGTTCGTGAGCGACTACCCACTCCGGAAGTTCGGATCCTTCTTGTCGCAGTGCCAACAAGGTGTTCAGATCGATCCGGCCCGTGAATATTCCACAGCTGGCATCCTCAACCGAGGCCGGGGCTTGTTCCGCCGCCCTGTGATCTTGGGATCAGAAACGAAGTATTCTAAGTACAACCGCCTGGGTGCGAATCAGTTGGTGTACAGCAAGCTATTTGCCTGGGAAGGCGCGATCACGGTCGTGCCGGAAGAGTTTGACGGGCTATTCGTTTCTCACGAGTTCCCTACGTTTGACATTGATCCCGAGCGTGCCGATGTGCGGTACGTTCGACATCTTGCTACTTGGCCGTCGCTGCATGTATCACTGGGCACGCGGACTTCTGGGGTGGGATCGAGGCGGCAGCGCGTCAATGTCGACCAATTGCTGAGCTGCGAGGTCCCGCTGCCGGATGTTGATGAGCAGCGGCGTGTTGCCACCAGGCTTGATGAGCTTGTGAGTCGCGTTGATTCGACAATTTCGTTGCGAGAGCGGATGTCTGAGCTTCAGTCCAACCTCTGTGAATCGCTCATCGCTTCGGCCGTGGCGAGCGTCAGTGAATCGGCTCGGATTGGCGAGATCCTGACCTTCACGCGCACGCCAGTAGAAATTGGCGAGACTGGCACCTACCGGACCATCGGCATTCGATCGTTCGGGCGGGGCATCATTCGTCACCCCGGCGTCTCTTCGGACGGGTTGAGCAAGCTCAGCTACTTCACGTTCCCCGAAGGGGCCCTCGCGCTAAGCAATCTCATGGCCTGGGAGGGGGGAATTTCCGTCACTCAAGCGAAGCATGCAGAATACATTGCATCGAATCGGTTCTTCTTCTATCTGCCCGTTGATGACCGGGCAAACACTAGCTACCTCCGGCACTTCCTACTCAGCAAGCAGGGGCTGGCGCTCGTCGGATCGGCGTGCTCGGCCGGCGCTGAACGTAACCGTACCCTTGGCCGGAAGCGTTTCGAGGCGCTGACTATCCCGCTTCCCCCACGCCCCGTACAGGACCAGGTCGCGAACACACTCGACCGGCTCGCGGAGCAGCTGAACAGCGCCTACGCCGAGCCCTCCCTCGCCGCCCTGCGACCCTCCATCCTCAACGCCGCCTTCACCGGTCAGTTGTGACCCGGCGCCAGGCGTTGTCCGTCACTACGACGTGATCAAGGAACCGAAGACCGACAGCCTGTGCGGCCTCCTGCAGGCGGTCGGTCACCCGGCGATCGGACGTGCTCGGCTCGAGGTTACCCGTGGGGTGATTGTGGGCCACGCCGAAGGCCGTTGCGCCGGCGGACAGGACCAGGGCGAGAGTGTCGCGCACCGGGATCAGGCTGCGGTCCGTGGCACCGTCGGTTATGCGGGCGACTCGGAGGACCTTGCCGGACGCGTCGCAGGCCACGACGATTACGCGTTCGTGGCGCAGCCCGCGCAGCAGCGGTGCGGTGACTGCAGCGAGGTCGGTGGTGGTCGTGACCCGGTCAGGGCTGTGCAGGTCCTGGTTCTGTAGGCGGCGAGCCAGTTGGAAGGCCGCCGCGACCCGTACCGCTTTCGCTTGGCCCATCCCCGGGAACTGCACGAGGGCTTGCGGGTCTGCCTGAGCCAGGCCGCGGAGCCCGCCGTGCGCCGCGAGGAGCTCGCCAGCCAGTTGGACCGCGTCCTGCCCCCGAATGCCTGAGCCCAGAAGAAGGGCGAGTAGTTCTCGGTCAGCGAGCGCCTCCGCGCCGTGGAGCCACAGCCGCTCTCGCGGGCGGTCGGCCGCCGGCATGTCTTTGACCCGCATCCGCATGCCCCGCTCAGTCTGCGGAATCCCGGTCGATCGGCTCGTCCGTATCGCTGACCCCACTCCCGCTGTCATCGGGGATGGCCACATGCTCCTGAGCTCCGGCAGCGGACGAGCCGATGAGTTCCATCAGGCGCTTGTGAAGGGTTTCGGAGCGCGCACGGAGGAAGCCCTCATAGTCGTCCCGCAGGGCGGCTTCGAAGGCATCCTCCTCGATGAGGCAGGTCGCCAGGCGCTTACGGATCGTGTCCTTGCCCTGGGTCTCGCACAGATCCTTCAAGTAGACCGATGGCGGCTGGTCGCTGATGGCGATGTTCGATACGGAACTCAGCATGATCAAGTTGGCGCAGACATTGGCCTGGCTCACGTTGAGTCCCTGCTTCTTCAGGAACGACTTCGGGAAGAAGTGGTGGAACTCCTTGTCGTTCTGCCAGGACAGCGCCTTGTCGGTGTCGATCCGGCGGCCGTTGCGGAGGTCCAGAGGGTGGGCCTCGGCGAGCAGCAGGCCCAGCAGCTTCGACGGGGCATTCGTGGCCCTGAACTGGTTGCGGCGCCACAGGACGCTGCGCGGCACGCCCGCACTGACCTCGATCTCATCGGTCCGGCCCGAGGCGAAGCTGTGGACCGCCTCGCGGTCGTCCGCCATCTGCCGCGCGTTCCACCCCTTGAAGTACTCGCCGCTGGCGGTGAGCCAGAACCATCGCTCGATGGCGTCGTACTGGGCCGCCGTGGCCTTCGGCGCCTGGCGGAAGATCTCGACCAGGACCGCGAACTGGTTGTAGTAGGGCAGGGCAGTAGCACGGGGCGTACGGACGTGCGTGGTCAGGAAGTCGACCGCGAGCTTGGATGCTTCGAGGGCGGCCTTGACCGCCTCCTCCAGCTCATCCTTGTTCAGATTCCGCAGCTGGTTCATGTCCTCGCGAGAGAACCCGAACCCGGCAGCGGCGGAGATCGTGCGCAGCATGGTCTTCGTGTCGACTTTCCCGTACTGCTTCCGGCTCAGGACGTCGAGCAGCTCGTCGATCTCGTCCTTGAGATCGAACTCCGGGCTCCAGGTCGCCGCCCGCATCAGGTCGACGACGGTGAGCGGGGTCGCGGTGCTGTTGATCCGCTCGAAGACCTTCGCAACCTCGGTCGACGGCATGCCCCGGAGGGTGACCACGGCGATCTGATAGTTCGAGAACCGGTTGTACAGCTCCGCGGCCCGCTCCTGCAGGTCCGCAGAGCCGAGCTTCGAAGCGCGGTTGGCGAAGAGGAAGCCGTTGGAGAGCAGCCGGACCGGGATGATCTGCGCGGGCGGGTCCTCCAAGGTGTCCGTATGCCTGAACGCCTGCTCTTCGAGGTCGTAGATGATGTTCCAATTGCTCTCGGCGTCACCATCCGGGGCCCAGTGCAGCGCCCCGCAGATCGTCGCCAGTCGCTGCTGTCCATCGAGGATGTAGTTCACCGGATAGCCATGGCGGTGTTCGCCGACAGCCAATCCGGCGACCGTGCGCTCACTCGCAAGCTGCTCGGTGCTCTGCCACAGCAGGATGCTGCCGATGGGGTAGTTACGCGCTACGGAATCGAGTAAATCGAGGATCTGCTGCCGAGTCCAAACGAAGTTCCGCTGGAACTTGGGCAGTACTACATCGCCCTCCAGCACCCGGTCGACCACGGTTACCAGTCGTGGCACGCTCGAGTCCGGATCCTGTGCCTGGCGCTTCTGAACAGGAATCGTCGCCAACGCATTCCCCCATCTGAGCAGTTGACGACAGTCTATGAGGCGACACTGACAACGGCGGTCGTAGCCCGGCACGACGGAAAGGCACTCTGTTGCGCGCGAGTTCGAGACCTCGACTTCGCCTGCCGCGCGGCCTGCGCCGATCCAGGCAGACCACATCAGGTGCCCCTCGGGAGGCCTCTCGGGGGTGGCCAGTGGACACGCAGTGGACGGAAGGACCCGGAAGGATCAGGAAGGCCGACGCAGAGCCAGAATGGCAAAGCGCCTCTGACCTGCGGTTATAGGAAGGTCGAGGCAAGAGCGGGGACGGATCGGAAGATCAGAAAAGGACTCATAATCCGTCGGCCGTGGGTTCGAGTCCCACCCGCCCCACCTGTGCAGGTCTCTGACCTGCGGAAACGTTCATTTTATCCTGTCGGATCGTCAACTTTGCCCGAACGGACTGAATCCGCTGCTCGTGGGTTTGACGCTGGGTTCGTCTATGTCGGCTGATGCCCTTCTGACCTGCATGGACGCGTGCGGATGTGTTGCCGCTGAGACGTGTGTACTCGGCTCCGCTGCGACAGGGCCATTTTGTTGGGGCCATCCTGAGGCCGGAGGCACAGGGGAGTGCCTCGGAGGCGTTGTTCGACGAGTCGGCTGCGTGTGGCGCAGGGCGTTTCATGTGGCGACCGTCTGGGGTTCTAGCTCTGCGAGGCGAGGGCGATCCAGGCCAGCTAGGACATCCGCCCCCACAATTCGGGAAATAGGTAAGGATGCCTGGGCCCTGGGCGTGAGTGGGCGCAGAACAGACTTCCGGCCGCATCCTGTACGCCACTCTCACCAGTACATCGACGCCACCGCTCACACCTGTGTCCTGATCGCCCTGGGTGGGGTGCCACCGCCGTCGAGTTTGCGACGGCCCCCGGCCTCTTCTCACTTCTGATGTTGATCGCCAATGCCCAGAGCATGGTGCGCGGGCGTTTCCAGGCATGCGGGTGTGCTGTCCCCCGCACATTGCCAGGGACAGCACACCCGCATGCGACCTGGCGGCCGTCGGCTCTCGACTCAGGTCAGCCGAGCGCCTGCTTGTAGGTCCAATTTCCTGTGCTGATGACGGTGGTGGGTGCACCCATGGAACTCTTTCCGCCCGGGTAGAAGCGGACGGAGCCGTCGGCCATGAGCGCCCAGATGTCCGGGATCTTGTCCCCGTTGACGTCCGGAGTACCGCGCATCAGCCGTACGTCGCTGCGGTACCAGCCGGAAGCCGCGTACTCCGCGTCCGAGCCACCTGCGGAGGCAGCCGCTGAACCGAGCGAGTTGAGATCGACACCCCCGCCGCTCGTAGCCGCCTTGCCGGTGCGCAGCAGCAGACGACCGCTGACGTCGGTGCGATAGAGCAGGTCGGCGACATTGTCCCCGGTGACGTCCTGGACGCTGACGAGGTCGCGGTCGCCAGGTGCACGACTTGCCTCGCAGTCGTTCAACTCCGGCCAGGGCAAGGGGCGTGTGTGGTCGGAGGAGGGCTCACCCGGGATGAGGTACTACGGAACCGACAAGAGGCGCACAAGGACGCCTGTCCCGAGGCCGACGCCGGGGCCGAGCGCGAGTCCCGGGACCCCGGTCGATGAGCCCACCCGAACGCCGACCGCCGAGCCCAGCCCGTCGGCTACCGGCACCTACTTGCCAGGGTCCCCTGTCGGGGGCTACGAGGTGGATGCCCGCGGATATGGTCTGGCAGCTGCGGTCGCCAGCGTGGTGTGGGCAACCATATGGGGCGCAGGGCGGGTGCTGTCCGAGGGGCCGACCTGTGTTCTGGGAGGCGCCTGCTGAGGCGCCAGTAAGGTGAATTACATGAACGTCTATGTTGAGGCCTCGTTCGACACCTCTGTCGGGGTCAGCCCGGGCGAATCCCTGGTCCAGTGGTTCAGGATGGCACGGGCCAGGCTGTTCGATGACCTGGTGAAGGCGGAAGCCCGTGGCGACGAAGGCGTGTTCTCCCGTGGGACAGTCCGCCAGGACATCGACGATTCTTCTCACGATTTGGAGAACGTAGGAAGTAACTGGGAAAATTTTGAGCAATTCCTAGCAGCCTTTCCCTGGCGCGCAGGGGTCCATTACTTCAGCCGGGATGGCGAATTGTCTGAGCTGGGGTGGGCGCGTGCGCTTCACGTTCTCACTGACGGTTCATTGTGGCGCACATCGGCCGCGGTAACGGTAACCTCTCCGGATCACGCCGGGTCCTGCGCCAGGTTGGTGGACTTCCTGCACGGGGCGTTGGACACAGTCAATCCGGCCTTTGGCCGCATCGAGCTGGACAACTTCAACGAGGTCACGAATCTCGATGCCGCGCTGGGCCGAAGGAAGCGGACGTCGCTGCGTGAAAGTCGTGAGCTCCTGCGGGGTTACGCCTGGGTCACGGTGTGCCCAGCGGAGCTGTCGGCACGGCTGGGCGGCGTCACGGAGCTAGAAGCCTCGGGTGCCTTTCACCGGGTAATTCCGCTGCGGGCGGGGGGTGTGCTGCTGCAGGCTTCGGAGACCTTGGCTGGATACACGGATGAGGTGATGCAGCGAGTGTTCGAGGCGCTCGCCCCCGTGCTGCCGGACGGCGAGCCGCGCCCGGATCCGGCCTATCCGTACATGCGTTTCGTGCCAAGGGATGCCGCCAACGTTCGCTGAGCTGCCGCGTCATGGACGTGTACATGGAGGCGACCCTCGATCCGCTCGGCGAGGCCGCGCGGGGCACAGCGGCGGTTGCCTGGTTCCGCAGGGCGTTGTCCGGGCCGCTCGCTGAACTTGTCCGCCAGGAGGAGCGAGTTGAGTACGGTGTGCACACCGGGACGTCCATCCGGCAGTCCGAGGGCAGTCGGCGCACTCACATCGATCATCTGGGCAGGAACCGTGGACGGCTGGACGAGGAACTCGCGAAGAGTCCGGAATGGGCTGTCACGGAGTTCTATGGCGAGGATGTTCTCGCGCGCGTACAGTGCTCCTATTTCCCGGTGGAAGGGGAATGGTCGCAGTTCGTCGTGGGTCTCCAGGCTGGATCTTCGAGTTTGTCCGACCCGGAGTACTGCACAACACTCGTGAATTTCTTTGCTCAGGCGCTCGACGATCTGAATCCGGCGTTCGCCCGCATAGAGAGGGACTCTTTCTCGGACTGGTCGAACATCGAGGCCGCGTTGACGCGTGATCTCGATGAGTCCCTGCCGGAGGGGCGAGATTTCCTACGTGGCTACGCATGGGTCACGGTGTGCCCTGAGGAGTTGGCGAGCCGACTGGGTGGCCATCAGGGGTTGGCCGCCTCCGGAGTCTTCCACCGAGTAATTCCCCTGAGGGCGGGCGGGGTACTACTGCAGGCCTCGGAGACGTTGGCTGGATACACGGACCAGGTCATGGGGCAGGTATTCAGGGTGCTCGCCCCGGTTCTGCCCGAGGGCCAACCCCACCCAGATCCGTCCCATCCCAACCTCCGCTTCGTGCTGCGAGACGCTGCCACCGTTCGGTGAGCGGCCGCATCATTGACCTGGCGGCCACGATGCGGCTGTCAGGCCGGAGCTGGGGCGGCGATGATGCGTGAGGCCGGAGCTGGAGGCGGTGGTGCGTCGTACAGAGGGGTCACTTCACTCCTGCTCGACACCGAGGGCGACGACCCGCCGCGGGAAGACAACGTCAGCTACCTGTCCGACGGCATGCACGACCTGATCAAGGCCGTACGCCGTGCGACCAGGCGGCTTGTCAGTGCCACCCACACCAGCGACGAGGCTGCGTCAGTGGGCCACGGAGGCTCTGACCCGAGACTCGGGGCGGAGCCTCTGCGCGTTGGAAGAGCAATCCGCTGCGCGTTAGTTCGAGCCCCGTTTCCGAGCAGATTGACAAGGGCTGAGGAGCACCCACATGGATAAGCCTATCTGACCTGCGAAAACGTCAAGGATGAGCGTTGATCGGCAAGGTCCGCCAAGATCCCCAATGGACTCATAATCCGTCGGCCGTGAGTTCGAGTCCCACCCGCCCCACCTTTGCAGGCTTCTGACCTGCGGAAACGTTCCTTTTTTGGTTCCGTCGGCCGGTTCGGCGGCGGGTGAGGGCCGCATTCGGTGGCGTCAGGCGTCGACCACGAGGTCCTCCCGCGGCTTGGCGCAGCACAGCAGGATCTTGTTCTGGGCTATCTCACGAGGGCGGATGCCCCCGTTGTGCCGCATGTCGACGGATCCGGACAGCAGGGTCGTCTTGCAGGTGCCGCACATTCCCTGGGCGCAGGACGCCGGGAGGCTCAGGCCCGCCCGGGAGGCCGCCGCGAGGAGGGAGGTGTCCGCGTCGCAGGTGAGGGTGCGTCGGCTGCGGGTGAACTCGACGGTGTACGACAGGTTTTCGGCCGTGGGCGTCGGGTCGGCCGGGGGTTCGTCGGCCTGGGGTGGAGAGAAGGTGAAGCTCTCCTCGTGGTGGCGGGTCGTCGGGAACCCGGCCGTCGTGAGCAGGTCGCGCACCGCCGCCATGTAGCCGGGCGGGCCGCAGGTGAAGATCTCCCGCCGGCCGAAGTCGGGGGCGATCTGCCGGAGCATGTCGAGGGTGAGCCGGCCACGGTGGCCGCCCCAGGGTTCGGTGAGGCCGTCCTCCTCGCAGACGTGCGCCACCCGGATGGTGGGCGCGGTGGCGGCGATCAGGTCGAGTTCGCGGCGGAAGAGGATGTCGTCGGGGGTGCGGGCGCTGTGCACGAACACCACGTCGGCCGGGTGCGCGAGGTCGTAGAGGGTCCTGGTCATGGCCATCATCGGCGTCGCGCCGCTGCCGCCGGACAGGAAGAGGTACTTCGGCGCGGGGTGCCGGGTGAAGGAGAAGTCCCCGAGCGGGCCCCGCGCCCGTACCGTGCCCCCGGGGCGCAGATGGTCGTGCAGCCAGTTGGAGACGAGGCCGCCCGGCACCCGCTTCACGGTGATCGTGAGGGTGTGGGGGCGGGTCGGCGGCGAGGAGATGGTGTAGCAGCGTTCGACCGAGCGGCCGTCCATGGTGACGCGGAGGGTGAGGAACTGGCCCGGGGTGTGGTGGAAGAGCCTGGGCTGCGGGGGCTGGAGGACGAAGGTCCTGACGTCGGGGGTGAGGACGTGGACCTGCTTGCAGACCAGGAGCCCGTCGTAGTCCTCGTCGGTCCAGGCCGGGAGGGTGTCGGTCATCGTGCGAGGTGCGCCTTCAGTCGGGTCACGTACCAGTTGACGAACGCCTCGACCTGGTACTCGGTGGGGTTGTACGGCCCCGGGAGATAGGCGGGGCTGGAGATGCCCTGCTGGGCGCGGGCGACCAGGAGCGCGTCCTGGTCGTTGGTGGCCGTCCACACCCGGGTCAGGGAGTCGAGGTCGTAGTCGACCCCCTCCACCGCGTCGGCGTGCACCAGCCAGGTGGTGCGGACCAGGGTGCGGTCCGGGGCGAGCGGGATCACCGAGAAGGTGATGGCGTGGTCGGAGAGGAAGTGGAACCAGGCGTTGGGCTGCATGTGCAGGGACAGGCGGCCCAGGCGAGCCGTGGTGAAGTCGGCCAGGAGTTTCCCGCAGGCCGCCGTGCCGTCCTCGGTGAAGGACTCGCCCGCGCCGTCCAGCGGTTCGCGCTGGATGCGGAAACCCGTGGCGCGGGTGTCCAGTTCCTCGATCGCGGCATACGGCAGGCCCAGCGACTCGTACGTCGTCCGGGACTCGGCGTCGGCCTGGAGGTAGCGGTCGTACGCCGGGCGCAGTACCGGCGGCACGTCCTCCTCCGCGTAGCCGTAGACGGGGAAGAGGGAGCACTGGAGTTCCGGGTGGCCGCCGCAGTGGTAGCACTCCCGGTTGTTCTCCATGGTGAGCTTCCAGTTCCCGTTCTCCACCAGGTCGATCTGCGTGGCGACCTTGGCCCGGCCCAGGCCGTGCGGCGCGATGTACGGCTCGATGCGGGCGGCCACCTCGTCGAAGTCGGCGGGTGGTTGATCAGCGAGGCAGATGAACACCAGGCCGGCGACGGTACGGGCGTGCACGGCGCGCAGCCCGAAGCAGGACCGGTCGAAGTCGGGCGGCAGCGACTCCGCGTGCAGCAGCCGGCCGTCCACGCCGTAGGTCCAACGGTGGTAGCCGCAGACGATGTTGCCGACCGAGCCGCGCTGCTCGTCGAGGATGCGGGCGCCGCGGTGACGGCAGACGTTGTGGAAGGCCCGTACCTCTTCGTCGTCGTCGCGGAGCAGGATCACCGAGTACGGGCCGAGGGTCACGGTCACGTAGTCGCCGGGCTCGGGGAGTTCGGCCTCGGCGGCGACGAACAGCCAACTCCGGGCGAAGACCGCCTCGATGTCGAGGTCGAAGAACTCCTGGCCGGTGTAGAAGGGGGCTTCGAGGCTCAGGCCGGGGACGCGGCGGGCCACCAGGGCGGCCGTGCCGGTGGCGGGGGCGGCGAAAGTGGTCAACTTCGTTTCTCCAGAGGGTCTCAGACCGGCAGGCACAGCCGCAGGGCGTCGTACACGGCCGCGTGGATGTTGCGGCTCGCCACCGCGTCACCGATGCGGAACAGCTGGTAGCGCCCGGACGGATCGCGGATCACCGTCTGCTCGCGGTGGGCGAGCAGGGCGCGGTGGTCCACCTCGCCCAAGTTGCTCGATCCGGGCAGGAGTTCGCGGTACAGCTCGTCCGCCGGGAGGGTTCCGTGTTCCACGATCACGTGGTCGACGGTGAGTTCGGTGTCGGCGTCGGTGTAGTCGCTGCTCAGGGTCGCGGTCAGGCGACCGTCCGGGGCGCGGCGCACGGCGCGCAGGCGGCGGGCGAGGGTGGTCGTGACGTCGTGTTCCGCGAAGACCCGGAGGTAGGCGGGGGAGTTCATGCTGCCGACGTCGGGGGCGAGGGTGCGTTCCGGTGTCGCGTAGTGCAGGCGGGCGCCGGAGGCGGCGAGTACCTCGACGGCGTCGAGGGCGGGGTAGCCGCCGTGGTCGTCGTAGACCAGTATCGTCGCCTCGCTCTTCGGGCGCAGTGAGCCGGTCAGCGCGTCCCAGGTGTCGGCGACCAGGTCCGCGCCCGCCTCCAGGAAGGTGGTGTTGGGCATGCCGCCGGTGGCGACGACGACCAGGTCGGGGTGTTCGGCGAGTACGTCGGCGGCCTCGGCGTAGGTGCCGAAGCGCAGGTCGACGCCGTGGTGCTTGCACTCGGCGACCCGCCAGTCGACGATGCCGAGCAGGTCGCGGCGGCGGGGGTTGGCGGCCGCGAGCCGGATCTGGCCGCCCGGCTGGTCCCCCGCCTCGAACAGCACCACGTCATGGCCGCGTTCGCCCAGGACGCGGGCGGCCTCCAGCCCTGCCGGACCGGCGCCGACGACAACTGCCTTCCTGCGGCGTCCCGTTGTGGCCGGGATGGTGTGGGGCAGGTGGAGTTCCCGCCCGGTCGACGGGTTGTGGACGCATTTCGTGTCGCCCGAGTCGTAGATCGCGTCGAGGCAGTAACTCGCGCCCACGCAAGGGCGGATACGGTCCTCCTGACCCGCGGCGACCTTGGCGACCAGATGCGGGTCGGCGATCTGCGCGCGGGTCATGCCGACCAGGTCGAGCAGTCCCTCGCGCAGTGCGTACCGCGCGGTCGCGGGATCCGCGATGCGGGCCGCGTGCATCACCGGCACCCGCAGCCGGCGCCGGACCTCGCCGGTGAACTCCAGGAACGGGCCCAGCGGAGTGCCGATCGGCGGGATGGCCCGTACCAGCGACGCGTCGCTCTCGATGGAGCCGCGGATGGTGCTGACGAAGTCGATGCCGTCCTCGGTGAAACGCTCCGCGGCCACCAGGGCGTCGTCGAAGGTCAGCCCGCCGGGCCGGACCTCGTCCAGCATCAGCCGGATCCCGACCACGAAGTCCGGGCCGACCGCCTCCCGTACCGCCCGGACCACCCGGCGCGGGAACGCCATGCGGTGCTCCAGGCTGCCGCCGAGGTCGTCGTCGCGGTGGTTGGTGGTGGGGGAGAGGAAGCTGTCGAGGAAGTGGCCGTACGCCTCCAACTCGATGCCGTCCAGGCCGCCTTCGCGGCAGCGCAGCGCGGCCGAGACGTAGTCGGCGGTGATCCGGTCGAGGTCCCACGGCTCGGCGGCCTTGGGGAACGCCCGGTGCGCGGGCTCCCGCAGCGGTGACGCGGAGAGCACCGGCAGCCAGTCGCCGGTGTAGTTGCTGGTACGGCGGCCGAGATGGGTGACCTGGCACATCACCGCGGCCCCGGCCTCGTGCACCTCGTCGGTGAGCCGGCGCAGCCACGGCACGATGTCGTCCCGGTATAGCAGCAGGTTGCCGAAGGCGGGCGGGCTGTCCGGCGAGACCACGGCGGAGCCGCCGATCATGGTCAGGCCGACACCTCCGCGCGCCTTCTCGACGTGGTAGGCGCGGTAGCGGTCCTTGGGCAGACCGTCCTCGCCGAAGGCGGGTTCGTGGGAGGTGGAGACCACCCTGTTGCGCAGGGTCAGGTGTTTGAGGCGGTAGGGCTGGAGCAGGGGATCGAGGCTCTGGGCGGGCATGACCGCTCCTCGGGGGGTGGGGTGCCGACGGCCACGTCAGGGCAGCGGTGACTGCATGGCCGTAACGGCTGTATCGCATTGCGAAACAGATGCGTGATGCGAGACAAATGGTGGAGTCGCAAACCCGCGGCCGTCAAGAGCCGACCGCGGCCGCCGGTCCCCGGTCCGCCGTCAGCCGTGCTTGTGGTGTCCCCGGCGCCAGGAAATCCGCGCGCCCGCCTCCCGCACCCGTTCGGCCAGCGCCGGCACGGTGTCCTCGTCGACGCGGAACGTCGGGCCGGAGACGGTGACGGCGGCCACGATCTGGCCGTCCGGCGAGCGCACCGGCGCGGCGATCGCGGCCAGCCCGATCTCGTGCTCCTCCGACGTGGTGGCGTACCCGCGCTCCCGGATCGCCTTCAACTGCTCCTTCAGACGCGCCGGTTCGACGATCGTGTGCGGGGTGTACTCCACGAGCCCGCGCCCCAGCACCTCGTCGAGTTGCGGCTCCGGCATGTGTGCGAGGAAGAGCTTGCCGGCCGCGGTGGCGTGCAGGGGGCTGCGCTTGCCGACCCAGTCGACGCTGGAGATGGTCGCGCCGCCCATCTCCTGGTCGATGGTGATCACTTCGAGCCCGTCGTGGATGGCGAGGTTCACCGTCTCGCCCACCTCGGCGGCCAGCTCCCGGCAGACCGGGCGGCTCAGCAGGGACAGATCGCTCTGCCGTCCGGCACCGGCGGCCAGTTCGACCATGCCGAAACCCAGGCGGTAGCGCCCGCGCTCGGCGTCCTGCTCGACCAGGCCGCGCGACTCCAGGGTGGCGAGCAGCCGGAAGACCGTCGCCTTGTGCAGACCCAGCGCCTCGGCGAGTTCGGTCACTCCGGACGGCCCGCGCCGGGACAGCGACTGAAGGATCGAGACGGCCCGGTCCACGGACTGCACCGAGGTGTCACGGGGCCTTCCGGTGCTGGTCATGGCGGAAAGGATAGCCAGCCGACCGGTTGCCGCCGCGGCCCCCATGGCCCGGCCCCGCCGGTTACGGGTCCGTTTCGCCGGTTAATTCTCCGCGCCCGAGGGTTGGCGGGAAACCGTCCGCTGGCTATCGTTCACGCACTCCACTCAATCGTTCCGCTGAACGAATAGCGAGAAGGACGGTCGGCCCATGCCCGACACCCACCACCCAGGACGGCGGTCGTTCCTCACCGCCGGTGCGGCAGGCGCCGCCTGCCTCGGTGCGTCCTGGCTGCTGTCCGGATGCTCGGGCGCGGACGCCGGCACGGTGCTGCCGGCCGCGGCGCCGGGGGGCACCCCGGACCGCGGCGGCACCCTCCGCATCGCCCGGCCGCCCGCCTCAGACGCCGAGACCCTCGACCCGGCCAGCTCCCTGTCGGCGTACGAATACCTCGGCGCCCTCTACAACCGCCTCGTCCGGGTCGGCAGCGACGGCGCCCTCGCCCCCGACCTCGCCGAGTCCTGGGAGACCGACGCCAAGGCCACCACCTGGACCTTCCGCCTCCGCAAGGGCGTCACCTTCCACGACGGCCGGGCCTTCACCTCCGCCGACGCCGCCTACACCCTGCGCCACATCATCGACAAGGCGACCGCCTCCCCGCAGGCCGCCGTCCTCGCCCCGCTCATCGACGCGAAGACCCTGCGCACCCCCGACGCGCACACCCTCGTCGTCCCGCTGAAGTCCCCGAACGCCGAGTTCCCGAGCCTGCTCACGCACTACAACTGCTACGTCATCCCCGACGGCAGCGCGAAGGCCGTCGGCCGTACCGGCATCGGCACCGGCCCCTTCAAGCTGGAGTCCTTCGCGCCCGCGGGCCCCGGCCGTATCACCGCCTACGCCGACCACTGGGCCGGACGCCCCGTCCTCGACGCGATCTCCTTCTATTCGGTCGCCGACATGTCCGCCCGCGCCAACGCCCTCCTCGCCGGCCAGGTCGACCTGCTCTCCCAGACCAACCTCGACTTCGCGACGGCCCGCGTGGTCGCCGCCTCCGATCGCGCGACCGTCGCCCGCGTGAAGAACGCCCAGTGGTACGTCCTGCCGATGCTCACCACCGACAAGCCCTTCACCGACGTACGCGTACGCCAGGCGATGAAGCTCGCCTACGACCCCGAGCACGTGGTGAAGGTCGCCCTCCAGGGCGCCGGCACCGCGGGCTGGGACAACCCGGTCCCGCCGGACGACCCGCTGCACATCGCAGCGCACCCGAAGCACGACCCGGAGCAGGCCAAGTACCTGCTCAAGCAGGCGGGTCAGGAGGGGCTGGCGATGGATCTCTACACCTCCGCCTACGATCCGCTGCTCACGCCGATGGCCCTCGCCTACCAGGAGTCCGCCAAGCGGGCCGGCATCCGCATCCGGGTCAAGACGGCCGCCGCGGACTCGTACTACACGCAGATCTGGATGAAGAAGCCGCTGATGGCGACCTACTGGTACACGGGCCGGCCCGTCGACCAGCTCTTCACGCAGATCTTCCGCGGCGGCTCCTCCTACAACGAGACCGCCTGGTCCGACAAGGCCTTCGACGCGCTCCTCGACCGCGCCCGCGCGGAGACCGACGACGCGTTGCGCCGCGAACTCTACGGTCAGGCGCAGACGATGGTGATCGAGAAGGGCGGGGCGATGACCCCGATGTTCGCCGACCGGCTGGTGGGGATCTCCCGCGAGGTGCGCGGATACGCCGAGCACGGCTTCGAGTTCGACTACCTCGGCATCGGCCTGAAGGGAGCCTGAGCATGCTCGTGTTCGCCGCCCGCCGACTGGCAGCCGCCCTCGGCACGCTGCTCCTCTCCTCCGTCCTGGTCTTCCTCGCCCTGCAAGCTCTGCCCGGCGACGTCGCCACCCAGATCCTCGGCAAGGACGCCACGCCCGACGCGGTGGCCGCCCTGCGCAAGCAGCTGGGGCTCGACCAGCCCGCCTGGGAGCGCTACTTCGACTGGATCAAGGGCGCCGTGCACGGCGACTTCGGTACGTCGCTGGTCTCCGCCAAGCCGGTGGGGAGCGAGGTCGCCCAGTACCTGGGCAACTCCGCCCTCATCGCCGTCGTCACCATCGTCTTCGCGGTGACCGGGTCCCTGGTGCTGGGCATCCTCGCCGGCCTGTACCGCGACCGCTGGGCCGACCACGTCATCTCGACCGCCAGCCTGGTCGGCATGAGCGTCCCCGAGTTCGTGGTCGCCACCGTCCTGGTGCTGTGCTTCTCGGTCGCGCTGCCGTGGTTCCCGGCCGTCGTCCTGTACGGCCCCGACGCGAGCGTCGGCCAACTCCTGCCCGCCGTATGGCTTCCCGCGCTCGCGCTGGCCATCGTGATGGCGGCCTACATCGTCCGCATGGCCCGTACGTCGGTCATCGACGTGATGGCCAGCGAGTACGTCACCACGGCCCGGCTCAAGGGCCTGTCCACCTGGCGGGTCGTCACCCGGCACGCCCTGCCGAGCGCGCTGCTGCCCACCCTGCACGTCATCGCCCTCAACGTGGCCTGGCTGGTGGGCGGTGTCGCCGTCGTCGAGAACGTCTTCAACTACCCGGGCATCGGCAAGCTGATGCTCAGCTCCGTGCAGAACCGGGACCTGCCCGTCGTGCAGGCCGTCGCCCTGATCAGCGCGGTCGTGTACGTCGTCTGCAACCTCGCCGCCGACCTCGGCGCCATGGCTCTCAACCCCAAGCTCCGTACGCGCGGGAGGACCTGATGACCACCCTCGACACCCCGCCGGTGACCGCGGCGGCGACGCCGGGACGCGCGGCCCGCACCTGGCGCACCCTGCGCTCCTCCCGAACGGCCCTCGTGGGCCTGGCGATCGTGGCCGTCCACACCCTGATCGCCCTCCTCGCGCCCCTGCTCACCTCCTACGACCCCATCGCCAACGACCCCTCCCAGGCCCTCCTCGGATCGAGCTGGTCGCACTGGGCCGGCACCGACATGTACGGCCGGGACGTCCTCACCCGCGTGCTGTACGGCGGCCGTTACGCGCTCGGCGTCTCCGTCGTCGCCACCGTCATCGCCCTCGCCCTCGGCACGGTCATCGGCTGTGCGGCGGCGCTGCGCGGCGGCTGGTTCGACGACGTGCTGGGCCGCGTCCTCGACGCGGTGCTGTCGGTGCCGTCCATCCTCGCGCTGCTCGTCGTCGTGACCGCGCTGGGCACCGGCCCGGTGGTCATCGTGATCGCCGTGGCCGTCGTCTTCGTACCCCAGGTCGTACGGGTGGTGCGCGGCGCGGCGCTGGCCGTCGTACCCGCCGACTACGTGACCGCGGCCCGCGCCCGCGGCGAGCGCACCTGGTCGATCCTGCGGCGGGAGGTGCTGCCGAACATCGCCGACGTGGTGTGCGTGGAGTTCGCCATGCGGGCCTCCTGGGTCGTGCTGCTGATCTCCTCGCTGTCCTTCCTCGGCTTCGGCGCCGACCCGCCGACCCCCGACTGGGGGCTCATGGTCGCCGAGAACCGCACCGCCATCACCGTCGTCCCGATGGCGAGCCTCGCGCCGATCATCGCCCTGGCCACGCTCGTGGTCGGGCTCAACCTCGCTGCCGACGGCCTGTCCAAGGCGTGGGGCGTGGACCGGATCAGGGAGGGCTCGTGATGACCTCTGCAGCGGTGGTTTCCGTCAACTCCCTCTGTGTGTCCTACCGTTCGGGCGGGCGTGACGTGCCCGTCGTGCACGACGTGTCCTTCGAGGTCGCCGAGGGCCGCACGCTGGCGCTCGTCGGCGAGTCCGGCAGCGGCAAGTCGACCGTGGCGGCGACTCTGCTCGGCCATCTGCGGCACGGCTCGCGCCTGGACGGCGGGAGCGTGCGGGTGGACGGCAAGGACGTGTTCGCCCTGTCCGTACCGGAGTTGCGGCGGCTGCGCGGCGGGACGGTGGCGATGGTCGCCCAGAACGCCGGGCACGCGCTCACCCCGTCCATGCGCGTCGGACGGCAGATCGCCGAGGCAGGCGGCGAGGTCCCGGTCCTCGACCTCCTCGAACAGGTACGGCTGCCCAGTCCCGCCGACCTGGCGCGCCGCTACCCGCACGAACTCTCCGGCGGCCAGCAGCAGCGCGTCGCCATCGCCATGGCCCTCGCGGCCCGCCCCAAGGTCCTCGTCCTCGACGAGCCCACGACCGGCCTCGACGTCGTCACCCAGCGCGGCATCCTCGACCTCGTCACCGCCCTGCGCGACGAACTGGGCCTGGCCGCCGTGCTGGTGAGCCACGACCTCGGGGTGGTCGCGCGGATGGCCGACGAGGTGAGCGTGCTGCGGTCGGGCCGGGTGGTGGAGTCGGCGCCCACGCGCTCGCTCTTCGCCGGGGCCCAACACGCCTACACCAAGCGCCTGTTGGCGAGCGTGCCGCGCCTGACCGACGACGGGCTCGCCCTCGTCGGGGAGAACGGTGAGCGGGAGGTGCGGGCGAAGGCCGTGGTGGACGCGGACGCCCCGGTCGCGGTGTCGGCGACGGACGTCACCATCGACTATGGCTCGGCGCGTGCCGTGCACGGCGTCTCCTTCGACGTCCGGCGCGGCGAGATCGTCGCCCTCGTCGGGGAGTCGGGCAGCGGGAAGTCCACGCTCGCCTGGTCCCTCGCCGGTCTGCGCGCCCCCTCGGGCGGCACGATGACGCACGGCTCCGGCGACCTGGCCAAGCCGGCCCGTCAACGCCCCACCGCGCTGCGGCGGTTGGTCCAGCTGGTGTTCCAGAACGCCGACACCTCCCTCAACCCGCGCCGCACGGTCGGCGACGCGATCCGCCGCCCGCTCCGCTTCTTCGGCACGGCTCCCGACCGGCAGCAGGCCTCCACCAGGGCCCTCGACCTCATCCGGGACGTACGCCTGGACCCGGCGTTCGCCGACCGGCTGCCCGCCCAGCTCTCCGGCGGCCAGCGCCAACGCATCGGCATCGCACGGGCGTTGGCGGGCGAGCCGGACGTCCTCATCGCCGACGAGATCACCACCGCGCTGGACGTCTCGGTCCAGGCCGAGGTGCTGCGCCTGCTCGACGACCTGCGCCGGGAACGGCAGTTGGCCTGCCTGTTCATCAGCCACGACCTGGCCGTCGTACGGGGCATCGCCGACCGCGTGCTGGTCCTGCGCCAGGGCGTGGTGGTCGAGGAGGGCCCGACCGAGGCCGTCTTCGCCGACCCGGCCCACCCCTACACCCGGGAGCTGATGGCGGCGGCCCTCGAACCGGACCCCGACGCGAGCCCGTTCGTGGCCGACGCGCCCGACTGGACCGACGCGGCGGAACCGGACGACGTGTGGACCGACCACGGCGGCGGCCACCGCGTCCGCCGCTGGCGCCCGGCCAACACCCCCCTCACCTCTGTCGGCGAAGGAGTTTCGTGAAGTACCGCGAGCGGTTCGAGCGCCAGGTCGTGCGCGAGGACGTCTGGATCCCCACCCGTGACGGCAGGGTCCGGCTGCACGCCCGTATCTGGCGCCCGGCCGACGCGGAGGCCGACCCGGTGCCCGCCCTGCTGGAGTACCTCCCGTACCGCAAGAGCGACTGGACCGCCCCGCGCGATGCCCAGCGCCACCCCTGGTACGCCGGCCACGGCTACGCCTCCGTCCGCGTCGACATCCGCGGCCACGGCGACAGTGAGGGCACACCGGGCGACGAGTACGACGCGCAGGAGCTGGCGGACGGCGTCGACGTCGTCAACTGGCTCGCCCGGCAGCCCTGGTGCACCGGCAAGGTCGGCATGTTCGGCATCTCCTGGGGCGGCTTCAACTCCCTCCAGATCGCCGCCCTGGCCCCCGAACCCCTCAAGGCGATCGTCACCGTCTGCTCCACCGACGACCGCTACGACAACGACGTCCACTACATGGGCGGCGCCGTCCTCGGCATCGACATGCTCGCCTGGGCCGGCACCATGCTCGCCTTCGCCGCCCGCCCGCCGGACCCGGCGAACGTCGGCGCCGACCGCTGGCTGCCGATGTGGCGCGAACGGCTCGAAGCCCTCGACCCGTTCCTGCACACGTGGCTCGCCCACCAGCAGCGGGACGAGTACTGGCGGCACGGGAGCGTGTGCGAGGACTACGGCGCGGTGCAGGCCGCGGTGTTGGCGGTGGGCGGCTGGAACGACCCGTACCGCGACACGGTGTTGCGGCTGGTGGAGCACCTGCCGCACGACCGCGTCCGGGGGCTGATCGGGCCCTGGTCCCACCAGTACCCGGACCGCGGCCTGCCGCCGGGCCCGGCGATCGGCTTCCTCCAGGAGACGTTGCGCTGGTGGGACCACTGGCTGAAGGGCGAGGACACGGGGGCGATGCGCGAGCCCCTGCTCCGGGCCTGGATCAACGACCCGGTCCCGCCCTCGACGTCGTACGACGTCATGCCGGGCCGGTGGGTCGGCGACACGGCCTGGCCCTCGCCCCAAGTCGCCTGGCAGGAGCGCCCGTTGGGCACTGGACCTGCTGTGCTGGTCCGCTCGCCGCACCACACCGGCATCGACGCGGGCCGCTTCTTCCCGTTCGGCAACGCGAGCGATCTGGCGCCCGACCAGCGGGAGGAGGACGGCCGTTCGGTCTGCCTGGACTCGGCGCCGCTGACCGAACGCGTCGAGATCCTGGGCCGCCCGCGCGTCCGGCTCCGCCTGGACAGCGCCACCCCCCGCGCCCATGTGATCGCCCGCGTGTGCGACGTGGCCCCGGACGGCTCGTCGACCCTCGTCACCCGGGGCGTGCTCAACCTGCTCGCCCGGCACGGACGGGACAAGGCGGTGGAGTGGACGCCGGGCACGTACGAGGACGTCGAGTTCGAGCTGAACGCGACCGGGTACGCCTTCCCGCCCGGCCACCGCATCCGGGTCGCCGTATCGGACACGTACTGGCCGTGGGTGTGGCCGCACGGAGAACGAGGCGGGCTGACCCTGCTGCCGGCGGACAGCGCCCTCCTGCTGCCGGTCCGCGCGCCCGGCGACGAGCCGCCGATCCGCTTCGAGGAACCGGAGCAGGCGCCCCCGCTCCCGGTGACGTACGACGTCGAGTCCGAGCCGCGCCCGGAACGCCTGGTCAGCCATGACGTGGCGGCGGGGGAGTGGACCCTGGAGGTCGACCCGCGCTACGGCGGCTCCCGCACCTACCCCGACGGTCTGCGATACGAGGAGAACGCCCGGGAGACGTACCGTATCCGCAGTGACGACCCCCTCTCGGCCTCGGCCGTCTCCGAGTGGACGATCCGGCTGACCCGTGGCGAGGACGGGAGCGAATGGGACGCCGAGGTCTTCGCACGGACGGAACTGCGGGCCACGGCGGCGGAGTTCGTCATGGACAGTCACCTCGAAGCACGGGCGAACGGAGAGACAGTGGCCAAGCGCGCATGGCACCGCACCACCCCGAGGACGTCGGGATGAAGGCCGAGAAGAGCCCGCGCCGCGCCGTCGCCGCCGCCGACCGCACCCGGCAGCCCACCGAGGTGCGTCGCAAGCTCATCGTCGAGGCGGCGGTCCCGCTGATCGCCGAGCGAGGCTACGCCTCGGTCGGGGTCCGGGACGTCGCCGCCGCGGCCGGGGTGTCCGTCGGCACGGTCACCTACCACTTCGGCAGCGTGCAGGAGATCCTCTCCGAGGCGATGGTGCTGCAGATCGAGCGGTACTACACGGGTCTGAGCGAGGCCGCGGACCGGGCCACCAGCGGGGCGGAGGGGCTGCGGCTGCTGGTCGACGCGTTGTTCACCGAGGACACCGACCGGCACTGGCGGATGTGGTTCGAGTACTGGAACGTCGGCGAGCACCACCCGGACCCGGCGTTCGCCCGCGGCCAGGACCGCCGCTACGAGAGCTGGCACCGGCAGATCCGAACCCTCGCCGAACGCGCCCTCGCCGAGGGCGACCTCACCTCCGCGGACCTGGACGGCTTCACCGTCCGCTTCGCCGCCCTGGCCGACGGCCTGGCCCTGCAACGCCTGCGCCAGACACCGCCGTTGACGGTGGAGGACGCGCGGCGGCATCTGCGTCACTTCATCGAGACGGAGCTGGGCCGGGGGCGGTTCTTCTAACGTAATTATCATCGAGATTGTCAACAATCTTGTCGCCCACTTCCCCTACAGTCTGGGACTCGAAAGAGCCGCACAGCCCGACAGAGGGAGGTCCAGAAGTGGACATCAACCGCAGAACGGTCATGCGGGGCGCCGCGGCCGTGGCCGCGTTCGGAATCGTCGAGAGCGTGGCGGGCACCGCTTTCGCCGACACGGCCTCGGCCTACTCGCTGGAGTTCGACCCCACCGCCTGGTCGTACGACTCGGCCAACGACGTGTACTACCAACTCGGGAAGGTGTACGTCACCAACCCGGCCGCGACGGACTACGAGCACCTGTCGATCTACGTGCCGGGCGCCTACCTGAAGGCCACCGCGAACAGTGACGGGACGACGTACACCGCGAAGGTCGACCCGAAGGGCACCGTCGGCGGCTACTCGGGGCGCACGGCGCCGATCGTGATCCCGGTCAACACCCCCGGCTACGCGGGGCAGAAGCCGGCCACGTCGTACAACTACAGCAGCGTGTCGAAGTACTTGGAGGCCGGGCACATCTACGTGTGGCCGGGCCTGCGCGGGCGGGACAGTTCGACCAGCACCCGCTCCGACGCGGCCCCCTGGGGCGTGACCGACCTCAAGGCCGCGGTCCGCTTCCTGCGGTACAACCGCGGCGTCCTGCCCGGCAGCACGGACGACATCGTCCTGTTCGGCATGAGCGGCGGCGGCGCCCAGGACACCGTGGCGGGCGCGTCCGGCGACAGCCCCCTGTACGAGCCCTACCTGCGCACGATCGGCGCGGCCATGCAGGACGCCCAGGGCCGTCCGCTCAGCGACGCCGTCGCCGGCGTCATGGCCTGGTGCCCGATCACCAGCCTGCACGAGGCCAACCTGTCCTACGAGTGGAACATGGGCCAGTTCGCCTCGACCGGCACGCGCGCGTCCGGCACCTGGACCAGCGCCTACTCGACGGACCTCGCGAAGGCCTGGCCCAGGTACGTCAACCGGCTGGGTCTGCGCGACGAGCACGGCAGGCGCCTGGAGCTGACCGGGTCCGGCGACGGCATCCACCTGGCCGGCAGCTACTACGACCACCTGATCCAGGTGATCACCACCTCGCTGAACAACTTCCTCGCCGACAACACCTTCCCGTACACCATCACCACGCAGGGCGGCCCGCCCGGATCGGGCCAGACGGGGACCTCCACCACGTACCAGACGGTGGAGGACTACATCGCCTACCTCAACACCGACAGCGAGTGGGTCACCTACGACGCCGCGACCAACACCGCCACGGTGTCCGGCCTCGAAGGCTTCGTGAAGAGCCAGAAGGTCGCGAACAAGCCGGTCGGCGCGTTCGACGGGTACTCCCGCGGGCAGACCGAGAACGGCGTCTTCGCGATGGGCCTGGGCGCCCCCGCGCACTTCGCCCCGCTCACCCGTGACGTCGTCAAGGCGAACGAGGCGACGTACGCCACGTACTCCGACTGGAGCTCCGACTACGGCTCCGCCGCGTACGACAGCGACTTCGCCAAGAAGGACAGCGTCGGCAAGGACATGGCCTGGCGGGCCGACGCGTACAACCCGCTGTACTACCTCTCACCCGCCTTCGACGGCTACCGCCGGTCGCGGGTGGCACGCCACTGGCGCATCCGCACCGGCATCATGCAGGGCGACACCGCCAACACCACCGAGATCAACCTCCAGTTGGCCCTGCGGAACTACGGCATCCGCGACGTCGACTTCGCCACCGTGTGGGCCCAGGCACACACGATGGCCGAGCGCACCGGCGACTCGACGACCAACTTCATCGCCTGGGTGGCGTCCGTCACGAAGAAGTGACCTTCAGTCGGACAGGAGGGTCACCTCGACGCGCGTGCCGAAGGACACCGACACGTAGTGGTCGTGGGTTTCCAGATAGGTGCGGTAGCCGCGTGCCTCCGCGTTGTCGGCGACGATGACCGCGGTGGGGGACAGGTCCGGCTCCAGCAGTTTCAGTACGTCGACGTAGAGGTGGCCGGGGCCGTCCAGGAAGAGCAGGTCGACAGGGCGTGGGCGCTTGGCGCGGAGCGTCTCCCGGGCGTCGCCCAGGAGGATCTCCACCAGGTCGTCCACGCCCGCTTCCGCCAGGGTGCGGCGGGCCGCCTCCGCCTTGGTCGGTTCGGTCTCGGTGGCGATGAGCCTGCCGCCCCCGTTGTCCCGCAGGGCGGCGGCCAGATGGAGCGTGGACACGCCGAAGGACGTGCCGAACTCCACGATGGTGCGCGCCTCGCGGAGGCGGGCGAGGAGATAGAGCAGTTCCCCGGTCTCGGGGGTGATCGCCAGGTGTGCCTTGCGCGCGGCGGCCGCGTACGGCGGCGAGCCCTGCTGGAAGCCCTCGGCGAGCAGGGCCCGCCGCTCCTCGTGGAACTCCCTCTGCGTGCGCTCCGCGTCGGAGAACAGCCGGGCGAGGAGGAGCTGGAAGGCGGGGTCGGTCAGCGTGGCCATGCGGTGCTCAGCCGTCCTCTCCGGTGTCGTGGTCGGAGTGGTTCGCGGTGCCCGCCTTCCAGTACGCGCGCGTGTGCAGGACGACAGCGCCGGGGGAGGAGGAAGCCGACCTGGCCGTGCTCGCCCCCTGGGCCAGCAGGTGGCGGCGGATCTCCCGCATCACGCCGGCCTCGCAGCCCACCCAGACCTCCGTGGGCTCCTGCGGGAACGGCATCCTCTCGACGGCTGCCAGCAACTGACCGCCGGGCCTGCCGGATTCGGCGACCCAGGTGACCTCGGGCCGGGCGGGACCCGTCACGTCGATCCTGTCGTCGAGGTCGACGACCTCGACGACGGCCTCCGCGCGGGTGCCCGCGGGAAGCGCCTCAAGGATCGAGGCCATCGCGGGCAGCGCGCAGTGGTCGCCGAGGAGCAGGATCCTGGACGCCTCGCGGGGGAAGAAGCCGCCCCGGGCCTGGCCGGAGATCTCCAGTGTGTCGCCGGGGGCCGTGGCGCGGGCCCAGCCGGTGGCCGGTCCGTCGGCGTGGATGCCGAACTCGACGGTGAGCTCGCCGCGGTCCGGGTCGTGGTCGCGAACGGTGTACGTCCGCATGGCGGTGCCTCCGTCGGGCGCCGGGACGAAGAGCTTGAGGTGGGCGCCGGGGCCGTCCGCGGTCCAGCCGGCCAGGTCGCCTTCAGCGCGGACCCGGACCAGACGGGGCGTGACCCGGGTGACGTCGGCGACCGTCAGCCGACGCCGGGGCAGCCGCCCTCCTCTGCCGCGCCCGCCCCTGGTCGTGCCGGTGGTCTGAGGGGTGGTCATGTGTGCTGCTCCTGATGGTGTTCGGTGACGGGTGGGCGTCGGGCGGCTATCCGGCCGTGTCGAGGCGTCGTACGAGGTACTCCCACGTCCGCAGGAGGTAGCCGTCGGACTCGGCGTGGACGTACCGCTTGCCGGGGTTGCGGAGTTCGGGGGCGACACCGCCCGCCCAGGTGGCGAGGATCTGGAGGCGGCAGGCCCGTTCCAGCAGGACCGCGGTGGTGACGGCGGTGGCTACTCCGGAGCCGACGGCGATGATGCCGTGGCCGACGAGGAAGAGGGCGCGGGCGTCGCCGAGCCGGTCGGCCACCGCGGCGCCGAGCTCCGCGGTCTGCACGAGACCGACGGGCTCCTCGTAGCGGGGCACACCACCGGCGAAGGGGCCGGCGCCGTTGGAGAAGGCGTACAGCGGCTGGCCGGTGGCGGGCAGGGCTGTCGCGTACGGCGGGTGGCAGTGCACCACGCTGTCGATGTCGGGGCGGGCCCGCAGGACCTCGGTGTGCAGGGGGTACTCGCGCGGGGGCGGTCCCGAGCCTTCCAGGAGGGTGCCGTCGAAGTCGATGAGCGCGATGTCCTCGTACGACACCTCGTCGAAGCCGCGGCCTCCGGACTTGAGCCAGACACCGCGTCCTTGAGGGTCGCGTAGGGAGACATGCCCCCAGACGGGGTCGCCGTGGTCGTCGGAGCCGAGCACATGGCAGCCGGTGACGATGTCGGCCGCTGGGGTCCCGCTCGACGGGTTCTCGGTGGGCACGTCCTCACCTCGGGCTTTCTGTCGGGTTGCGTTGCGCGGCGGCCGGGAGGGGGAGCTCCCGGCCGCCGGAGGAGGTGTACGGCGCGGTCAGTTCGCCTGGTAGGCGCGGTCGAGGATCTCGTCGACGACGGAGTTGAACCGCTGCGGGTTCTCCCAGTAGTCCGAGTGCGGGGCGCCCTCGACGAGCCTGACCTCGGCCTCGGGGAGCAGTTCCCGCAGACGGGCGTAGGCCGGCTTGTAGACCATGACGTCGGCGCCGCCCTCCAGGACCGTGAGGTGCACCCCGGCCTCGATGGCGTCGCGCATCCGCTGGACGGAGACGGAGCCCTGGAGGGAGTTGGCGAGCCGGTTCGGGCGGCCGGGGCCGGTCTGGTTGAAGCTGCCGATCTGGAAGAACAGATGGACGCGCTCCGGCTCCTTCTCCTGGAACTCCTTGGTGAGCAGGAAGTCGGCCACGGAGAGGTGACGGACCTGCTCGCGGCCCTTGCGGTTGAGTTCGGAGATCTCGTCGCCGACGGGGCCGAGGGTGCTGGTCATGATGAGACCCGCGATGCGGTCCGTGTTGTGGACCGTGTACGACAGGCCGCTGTAGCCGCCGAGCGACTGCGTGACCACGAAGGCGCGGTCGACCTCGGCGTGGTCGAGCACCGCCTCGATCGCGGTGGGGTGGGTGCCGGTGTCGAAGCGGCCGGACTCGATCCGGGAGAGCCCGAAGCCCGGCAGGTCGATGGTGATGACCCGGTAGCGCTGCTGGAAGTGCGGGACCTGCTGGTACCAGGCGGCGTGGTTGCCGCCGCCGCCGTGCAGCAGGACCAGGGCCGGGCCCTCGCCCTTGGACTCGTAGTAGACCTCGCCGTCGTCGGTGGTGGCGTAGGGCATGCGGTCACCAGTCCCGGCCGGCGTGGTGGGTGATCTCGACGTGGTGGCCGTCGGGGTCGTGGATCGTGGTGGTGCTGGAGTTGTTCTGCGGCCGGGTGTACGGCTCGTCGTAGGGGACGCCGAGCTTGTCGAGGTGGGCCAGGAAGGCCTGGAAGTCCTCCACCTCGATGGCGAAGTGGTAGTGGATCTTGGGGTCCAGGTCGCTGATCGGCGAGAAGTGCAGGTCGAAGTTGCCGTGGGTGAGCAACAGGGCCTGGATCTGGGGCGCGTTCGCCGAGCCGGAGCGCCCGCGCGGGATGATGCGCTTCATCCCGAAGACCTTCCCGTACCACTCCTCGGTCCTGGCCGGGTCGGTGATGGGGAAGTTCACGTGGTGGATGCTGTGGGCGTCCGTGCTCCTGTCGAGCTCGGGGTTCTGGTCGAGGTCGGGGCTCATGGGTTTCCCTTCGAGAAGGGCTCGATATCACGATATATCGTTATCGAGCTCGGAGATCGCCGGAGAAAGGCGTCGGCCGGAGGGGCGTGGCGTCAGCGCGCCATCTTGATCGGGCCGGTGCCGCCGAAGCCGATGACGGAGTCGACGTCCACGATGACGGCGACGCCCCGGCGCTCGGCGTCCCGCTCCTGTTCCACCCGGGGGATACCGGCGTAGACGGCGTCGTCGAGCGACGGCTCCACGTGGGCCCGCCCCTTGATGGCGATGCGCCGGGCGCCGACCGAGGGGTCCGGCCCCTGCTCGGGGTCGTAGTACAGGATCGAGACCGCGGGGTTCTCGGCCACGTCGACGGCCAGCCCCTCGTCCCGTTTGCGCACCCAGATGGCGATCTGGTCGCGCGAGTGCACGTGGACGCTGCCCCGGAACGAGACGGACGGGGTGCCGTCCACGGCGACCACGGCCACCACCGCGGGCCGCCCGCGTTCCATGGCGCTGTTGAGCGAGGTGGCGATGTGACCGGTGAGGTCGATCTTCTCCGCGGGCTTGTCGATGGCGCCCGGGGGCCTGCCTGGCATGTCGTCTCCCAGTGGGACGGTGTCGGGTGGGCGGTGCCGGCCGATGCGGCGTCGGTCGGTGTGGCTGTCAGCCGGTGCGGTCGGCCAGCAGGCGGTACAGCTTCCTGCGGGTCTCGTCGAGCAGGCGCACGGCCTCCGCCGGGGCCTCGGCGTCCCCGTCGAGGGCCACCTGCCGGGCGGCGGCCGTCGTCGCGTGGATCGCCCGGTGCAGCGCGAGACCGGCTTCGGTGGGCAGTCCCCAGAGGCCGGCGGGGTCGTTCACGCGGTTCACGTACGCGGTGCCGGCCTCGGTCAGTTCGTACGTCCGGCCGGACTCGCCGTCGCCGTCCGTGCCGCGCACCAGTCCCTCGTCCTCGAACTGCCGCAGCATGCCGCCGACGAAGGCGGGGCCGGGGAAGCGGGGGCCGTAGCCGCGGGACTCCAGCGCCTGCAGCAACTGGGCGGCGTTGCGCGGGCCTTCCGTCTTGAGCAGGGTCAGCAGTGCCCGGCGGCCGCCGCCGTAGCGCCGGCCGGGACCGGGCCATCCGCCTCCGGCCGGGCCGTAGCGGCCGTACGGGAAGCGGCCGCCGCGACGGCCTCGCCGGCCACCGCCGCCGTATCCGCCGCGGAAGGCCTCATACGGCATCGGGAAGTAATCGCTGTACACGTTCATCTCCCTTCGGTGTGTCGATGATATATCGCTAACGGTCGCTGTCAATGTGACCGACAGCGAGGGCAAGGCTTGCGGAACGCGTGGCCGTAGTGGGTATTGACGTGGGTGGCCGGAGGTTGTAATCGCCCCGCACCCATGTCGGTGCTGATATCGTGTCGATATATCTGTGGACCGAAGAGCGGAGCGCTCCTCGCGACGGTGATGAGGCGGAATGCGCAGGGGAAGTCACGACCGCGGCGAAGGCCGCCGTATGCGCCGGGGCCGGGTCCCCAGCCTTCTTCTCGCCGCGCTGCTCGACGGGCCGGCGCACGGCTACGAGCTGATGGACCGCCTCGAGTCCTCCAGCGGCGGCACCTGGCGGCCGAGCCCCGGGTCCGTCTACCCGCTGCTGCAGTCCTTCGAGGACAGCGGGCTGGTCGAGGCCAGTGAAGTGCAGGGCCGCCGGGTCTTCGCGCTGACGGAAAGGGGCCGGGAGCAAGCCCTTCGGGACCGGGACGGCGAGGGCACCGAGAGCGGGTCGGGCTCCCACGGCGACCTGCACTCCACCTCACCGCTGCGCATGGAGATGGAGCGACTGAAGAACGCCGCCCGCCAGGTGACCTCCGCCGGGGTGCCGCCCGAGCAGATGGACGAGGCGATCGCGGCCGTCCGCAACGCGCGGCAGACGCTGTACCGCATCCTGATGGACCAGTAAGTCCCCCTGCCGCCCCGCCCTCTGCCCCCCGGCTCCCGGGTCGCCTCTCGCCGGAGCGGGCGCGTCCGCAACCGTTGACACGCGATTTCACCCACATTACGTTGACGACCGCTCACTAGCGATAGTGATAGATCGTGATACGTCAACGAGCCGCAGATCTTCTTCTTTCCGCTCACCCGAGAGGCGGGAAATGTTCAGAACGATCGGAATCTCACTCGCCGCGGCCCTGATGCTGCCGAGCGTGCAGGCAGCCGCCGCGGACGCCCCCCAAGCCACGTACAAGATCCAGTGGTTCGACGGGACCAGGTCCGGAACGTACCCGGCGAAGGCCAACTCCAGCGAGACGCGTACCGCCACGGCGGGCGCGAAGGTCAAGCTCACCGCGGACGACCTCGACGCCCCGCGCGGCTACACGCTGGACCGGAAGAACACCACCGTGAAGTGGTCGACCGTCGCCGGCGACAACTCCACCGTCCTGTCGGTCTACTTCAAGGCGGACCGGGAGGCGACCGACCTGTTCCAGCGGGGCAACCTCCTCTGGACCACGACCACTTCGGGCGATCCGAACGGCGACGGGAAGTTCCTGAGCTCCACCACGGCCCAGAACAACCTGAAGGCCATGAAGTACTGGTACCGGTCGGCGAAGCTCGGCGACATCGGCGCCCTGGACGCGGTCGTCAACTACACCTACTACGAGCGCGGCGGATTCGTGCGGGACGACGAGTCCAACATCTACACGCCGTACTACGGCGCGAACATGGGCAACAACATAGGTGGCGAGTCGGGCTGGTCCGTCATCCGGCGCTTCGGGCTCTTGGCGGTCCACAAAGGGCTGGCCGACCTGAAGAGCCTCGACAACAGCGGCACCGCGCAGTCCGACATCTACCACGCCCTCGCCGAGTCGTACGCGAACGACGAGATGAAGGCCATCTACCCCGAGATGATCGACTACAAGGCGTCGCTGCCGTACTACCTGGCGGCCGCCAACTCGGAGGGCGACTTCAAGGGCTGGCGCTATGTGGCCGAGCTCTACTGGTTCGGCCGTATCCCTCCCGACAGCGGGATGACCGCCGGTGAGGAGGCCCTCCAGTACATGGAGAAGGCGGCCACCGGCTACGACTCCGAGAACTACCTGAAGAACGACGCCACCGCCAACGCCTACCTCGGCTTCTGGTACCTCAACGAGGACGGCACCGGCCCGGACCTGCCCATCCCCGCCGGCGAGACCAAGGTGTCGATGGCGCTGAAGTACTTCACCCGGGCCAGGGACATCGCCGACCACGGCACCATCCGCAAGATGCAGGAAGCGCTCGAGAAGCTCGCCGAGATCTACGAGACCGGCGAGAACGAGACGTCCGGCGCGCCGACCGCGGCGGATCTGGAACAGGCGCGCGCGGTGTACGAGGAGATGCTCACCCCGGCGTACTACCCCGGCACGCAGAAGTACACGGACGCGGTCGCCCGCGTCGAGGCGAAGCTCGCGGCGATGGCGGACGGCGGGAACACCGCCGTCGTCCACAACGGCGCACCCGTCACCCTCGACCACCCCGCGATCGTGCGGGACGGCGAGGTACTGGTCCCCTCGACCGCACTGGACTCGCTCGGCCTGAAGACCTCGTACGACGAGTCGTCCCGGCAACTGACCGCCACGAACGACGAGTTGACGATCCAGCTCACCGCCGGAAGCGACCGCGCGGTCGTCGTGCACACGGACGTCAGGATGGACGCCGCCGCGCAGCTCGTCGACGGTGAGCTGTTCGTGCCGCTCCTCTTCATCGGCAGGACCCTCGGGCTCGACACGAGTTACGACACCGCGGTCAACACGGTCTCGCTGAGCGACCCCGCAGCGCCGGCGGTCGACCCCGGCTTCGACAACGGCGGCAACGCCGTCGTCAGCTTCGGCGGACGCGAGTGGATCGTGCTCGCCAAGAAGGACGACCGCCAGCTGATCGTCGCCAAGGACGACCTGACCGACGCCGCGTACAACAGCGCGTACAACCCGACCACGGGCCAGGCGCTCTACACCACCTGGGAGAACAGCGAGCTCCGCGCCTACCTGAACGGCTCGTTCTACGACAGTCTCAGCGCCGACGACCAGGCGAAGATCATCGGCACCCGGATCGGCAACACACCGAACACCGACTACAAGACACTCGCCGGAAGCGACACGACGGACAAGGTCTTCGTGCTGTCGCAGCAGGAGTACGAGACCTACATCGGCGACGACCAGGCGCTGGTCGGTGCGCTCAACTCCGGTGGTTCCGGCTGGTGGTGGCTGCGGACGCCCGGCGTCGACCAGCGCTACGCCGCCTTCGCGAACTCCGCGGGCTTCGTCGCCTCGTACGGGCGCCTCGTGACCAATCCGCTCGGCGGCGTACGTCCCGCCCTGTGGGTGAAGATCCCGGCGACCGATCCCGGCACGCATCCCACGATGACGGTCACGCAGAGCGGCGCGCACCAGCTCACCGCGACGTTCGACCGGGCCCTGGGCGCCTCGGACGCCTCGTTCTCGATCCTGAAGGACGGATCGCCGGTGGACATCTCGTACTTCAAGTGGGCCGAGGACTCCAAGTCCGTGGTCTTCACGACGTCGGACGAGCTCACCGACGGCAGCTACACGGTCGACATGGCCAACGTCACCAACGGGCGGACCCTGAGCGGAACGCTGGTGATCGGGAGCGGCTCGGGCTGAGGTCAGGATCGGCCCGAGCGACACGAACCCCCGGCGCGGCGGCCTCTCGGCCGGCTCGCCGGGGGTTCGGCATCGTCCGCGCCGGTGTTCCCGGGCTCAGGGTTCGCGAGGTGTCGGCTCCGGCTGCAGCGGGAAGTGGCAGGCCGCGAACCTGCCGGGCCGGACCTCGCGGATCTCCGGCTCCGACCGCGCGCACACCTCCTGGGCCAGCGGGCATCTGCCGCGGAACCTGCATCCGCTGGGCGGCGCGAGCGGGGAGGGCACCTCTCCTTCGAGCGGCGAGCCGGCGAACGGTTCGTCCGGGTCCGGCAGCGGTACGGACTCCAGCAGCGCCCGGGTGTACGGGTGGGCCGGAGCGTCGTACACCTCGACGGAGTCGCCGAACTCGCAGACCTTTCCGAGGTACATGACCATCACGCGGTCGCTCACCGACCGCACGACGGCGAGGTCGTGCGCGATGAAGACGATCGTGAGGCCGAACTCGGGCTTCAGCTTCTCCAGCAGGTTGAGGATCTGCGCCTGGACCGACACGTCGAGCGCGGACACCGGCTCGTCGCAGATCAGCAGCTTCGGCTTCAGGGCCAGGGCGCGGGCGATCGACACGCGTTGGGCCTGGCCGCCGGAGAGCTGTCTGGGCAGCACGTCGGAGAAGCGCTCGGGGTCCAGGCCCACTTCGGTGAGCATGTCGGCGACGAGCTTCTCCCGCTCGGCGGCCGGTGTCCCGGCGATGGCCAGGCCCTCGGCGACGATCTCCTTGACGTGCCGGCGGGGGTTGAGCGACCCCAGCGGGTTCTGGAAGATCATCTGCAGGTCGCGCCGCAGCGGGCGCAGCCTCCGCTCGCCGGTTCGGTCGATGCGTACGCCGGCACAGGTGACCTCCCCGGAGGTCAGTTCGCCGAGTCTCAGGACGGCCCGGCCCATGCTGGACTTGCCGCAGCCGGACTCGCCGACGACGCCGAGTGTCTCGCCCGGCAGGACGTCGAAGCTCACGTCGGAGACGGCCTGCACCGTGCCGCCACGGGTGCGGTGCTCGACCACCAGGTTGCGCACGCTCAACAGCGCCTCTTCGCCCCGCAGATGCGCGGTTCCGCTACCGGCCATCGTGCTCACCCTTCGCTGTGAGAGGGACCTCCACCGGGTTGGCGCAGGCCACGTGCCGGCCGTCGGAGAGCTGGACCATCTTCGGGCTCACCTCGTGGCACGCACCGGAAGCGTGGGTGCAGCGGTCCGCGAAGCGGCAGCCGGGCGGTGGCTCGAACGCGCTCGGCAGGGAGCCCGGGATGAGCGGGAAGAGGCTGTGCCGTTCGTGCGTGATGGTCGGCGTGGCGGCCAGCAGCGCCTGTGTGTACCGGTGCCGTGGGGTCCGGAACACCTGCCGGGTCGGTCCGGTCTCGGCCAGGCGGCCGGCGTACATCACCGCGATGTGGTCGGTCCGGCCCGCCACCAGGGGGAGGTTGTGGCTGATGAGGATCATCGACATGGCCCGTTCCCGCTGCACACGGCGGAGCAGGTCCAGGATCTGCCGCTGGACGGTGACGTCGAGTGCCGTGGTCGGTTCGTCGGCGATCAGCAGCTCGGGCTCGCAGGCGAGCGCGACGGCGATCATCACCCGCTGGCACATCCCGCCCGACATCTCGTGCGGGTAGGCGCGCAGTCTGCGCTCCGGGTCGGAGATGCCGACCTCACCGAGGAGTCGGACCGCGCGGGCCCGGGCCTCGGACCTGCCGAGGCCGAGGTGCTTGCGCATGCCTTCGGTGAGTTGCCGTTCCACGGTGAGCACCGGGTTGAGCGAACGGCTCGGGTCCTGGAAGACCATGGACATCTGCGGGCCCCAGATCTCGCTCATCGCCTTGCGGGGCAGCCCGATCAGCTCCTGTCCCTTGAACCTGACGGACCCGGTGCGGTCGCCGCGGCGGGGCAGCAGCCCCATGATCGCGCGGGACATCACGGACTTGCCCGAACCGGACTCGCCGACCAGCCCCATGGCCTCCCCGTGGCCGAGCGAGAACGACACGTCGTCGACGGCCTTGACGACACCTCGTCTGGAGCTCAAGTACGCGCGGAGGTTGGTCACTTCGAGCAGTGGTTGACTGTGCATGGCTTCGGTCCTCCTCTCAATGCCCGACCGACTTGTCGAAGCGGTTCCTGAGGCCGTCGCCGATCTGGTTGAGGGCGAAGACGGTGAGGAAGATTGCGGTCGCCGGCACGAACACCAGGAAGGGCTGGTCGGCGATGGAGTCCTTGGCCGCGTTGATCATCCCGCCCCACGAGGGGCGAGGGGCCGGGATGCCCAGCCCCAGGAAGCTGAGCGACCCCTCCGCCACGACGACGTGCGACAGCACGATCGGCAGGTACGAGGCCAGCGGCGGCAGGACGTTCGGCAGGATCTCCCGGACCAGGATCCGGGCGTCGCTCGCGCCGAGCCCCTTCGCCGCCCGCACGAACTCCCGCGAGGACCAGGCCAGCGTGTGCGCGCGGGCGAGCCGCAGGAACTGCGGGACGCCCATGACGCCCATGCCGACCACGAGGGTCCTGACGCTCGGACCGTAGATCGAGGCGAGGGCCAGGAGCAGCACCAGGCCGGGGAAGGCGAGCATGACGTCGGAGGAGAGGACGACGACGCCGTCGAACCACCTGCCGAAGTAGCCGGCCAGCATCCCGAGCACCGTCCCGGCCACGAAGGCGATCAGACAGGCGGCGGCGCCGACGACGAGCGAGACCCGGGCCCCGTAGACCAGCCGGGAGAGCATCGACCGGCCGAGGCCGTCCGTGCCGAGCACCGTCGACAGGGAGCCGAAGTCCGGTGCCGTGTGCGGTGATCCGATGGGAATCGTGTACGACGCCAGCGGGAGCACCGGCGCCAGGACGGCGAGGGCGGCGATCAGCACGAGCCAGGTTCCGCTGAGCCAGGTCAGGACGGACCTGCGCGCGGTCAGCGGGGTGACGTCCGGGAGGCGCGTGTCGTCCGGGGGCTCGACCGGGACCGTCGGGACCCCGTTGCGGGCTTCCGTGGTCGTCATGCCGCCGCCGCCCGCCTGACCCGCGGGTCGACCATGCCGTAACCGATGTCGGCGAGCGTGTTCACGGCGACGCAGACGACGCCGGTGAAGGCGACCATGCCCTGCACCATGATCACGTCGCGGGTGCCGATCGAGCTGATCAGGAGCTGCCCCAGCCCCGGCAGCGAGAACAGCGACTCCGCCACCGCCGTGGCACCGACCAGCCTGCCGACGCTCAGGCCGACCATCGTGACCAGCGAAAGGGACGAGGGCCGGAACGCGTGCCGGAACATGACGTACACCTGGCCCATGCCGCGGGCGCGGGCCGCGCCCACGAAGTCCTCGCCGAGGGTGGTGATCAGGTCGGTGCGCAGCAGCCGGTGGAAGGCCGCGACCTCCACCAGGGCGATGGAGAGCGCCGGCATGACCGCCGACCGCAGGTTGGCGCCGAGGCCCTGGCCGAGCGGTGTCCACCCCATCACCGGGAACCAGCCCAGCCGTACCGACAGGAAGTAGATCAGGACCGGGCCCGCGATGAAGGCGGGCACGGACAGGAGCACCGAGGACACCGCGGTGAGGGCCCGGTCGAGGAGGCTGCCCGGCCAGGCGGCGCACAGCACGGCGAACACCACCGCCACGAGGAGGGCGAACAGCACGGCCAGCAGGGTGAGTTCGAGCGTCACCGGGACGCGGTCCGCGATCGCGCCGCCCACCGGCTGGTTGGTGAGCGGCGAGGTGCCGAGGTCGCCGCGCACGGCGTGGGCGAGCCAGTCGCCGTACTGGGCCAGGACCGGCCTGTCCAGGCCCAGTTCGCGGTTGAGGGCCGTCACGTTCTCGGCCGTGGCGTTCTGGCCGAGGATCGTCTCGGCGACCGAGCCGGGGGCGGCGGCCATGAGGACGACGAGGGCGAAGGTCACCAGGAGCATCACCAGAAGGCCGCGGCCGGTCTTCCGGACGACCGACAGGGCGGTACGGCTGCGTTTCGTCAGCTTCAGCGGGTTCGTCAACGTTCCTCACTCACTTGGTCAGCCACAGTTCCGCGGGGAGCGGGGAACCGGACCCGTCGAGCACGACTCCGCCCACCTTCTTCGTCACCGCGGCCTGCGCGGTCCGGGCGATGAGGATGGCGGGGGAGAGGGCGGCGAGCCGCTCGGAGACCGTCTTGTAGGCCGCGGCGCGTTCCGTGTCCGTCGTCGCCGAACTCCCCTTCTGCAGCGCGGCGTCGAGCCGGGCGTCGGAGACGAAGGACGCGTTGCGCGGGGACTTGCCGGAGAAGGCAGCGGACAGGGCGGGCTCGGGGTCGAGGAAGAACGCGGTGGACGTCAGCATGTCGTACTGCTTCTGGCCGTAGACCTTGCCCGACTCAGACCAGTCCACCGTGTTGATCTTGACGGTGACGTTCTTGTACGCGCCGAGCTGCGCCTGCACCGCCTCGGCGAGGGCCTTGTCGGTCGGGAACGTGGTGAAGGTGAAGGTCACCGGCTTGCCGTCGGCGGCCAGTTCGTCGAACAGCTTCTGGGCCGCCTGCTTGTCGTAGGTGTGCAGGGCGACGTCGTTGTAGTACGGGCTGTTCTTCGGGAAGAGGCCCTGCGCGGTCTCCGCCTTGCCCTCGTAGACGGCCGAGTTGAGCGCGTCGATGTCGAGCGCCTCGCTGACCGCCTGCCGGGCCCGTACGTCGTCGAAGGGCGCCCGCTTGGTGTTCAGCGTCAGGAACCGGCCGCCGCCGGAGGGGACGGTGGTGACGGTGAGGCCCGCCGTCCTGTCCTTCGCGAGCGACTCCCAGTCGGTCTCGACCCCGAGGTCGGCGCCCCCGCTGGTCAGGGTGTTGACCCGCTGCTGGGCGTCGGTGGCGGTCGTCAGGGTGATGCCGTCGAGATAGGGCTTGGGGGCGTCGTAGTACGTGGTGTTCCTGACGAGGGACAGCGCGCCGCCGCGGGTCCAGGACTTGAGGGTGAAGGGGCCGGCGCCGACGGGCGCGGTGTCGAAGGAGTTGGCGCCCTTCTTCAGCGCGGCGGGCGAGGCGATCCAGTTCATGGCGGTCGTGACGACCTGCTCGCCGTAGAGGGGAGTCGGCCTGCCGAGCGTGACGTCGAGGGTCGTCGCGTCGACCACCTTCGTCGACTTCACCACGGAGGCGTACGGCTGGGAGTCCGAGCCCAGGGACGGGTCCTTGAGGCGGTCCCAGTTGTACTTCACCGCTGCCGCGTCGAGCGCGCTGCCGTCCGAGAACTTCAGGCCCTTGCGCAGGGTGAGCGTGAAGGTGTTGCCGCCGTCCTTGCTGGAGAAGTCCGTGGCCATCCGGTACTCGATCGCGCCGGTCTTCTGGTCGGTGACCATCAGGTTGCCGTAGAGCGCGTTGCCCAGAAGTGCCGTGCCCTGCAGGGTGTTCTGCAGCAGGGCCGGGTCGAGGTTGCGCGGTTCGCTGATCTCCACCGCTCGCAGGACGCCGCCCGTCACCGGCTTCCCGGTCGCCGCCGAACTCCCGCTCCCCTCGGTCCCGTTGGACTCGCAGGCTGCCAGCAGAAGTGCGGCGCAGCAGCCGGCGATCGCGGTGAGAACTCTTCTGTTCCTGGTCATGACTACCTCTCGAAGACGGGACGTCAAGAAGCTGAGGGCATGGGGAAACGGCGTCGCGTGCCGACTGCCTGCGCATCGCGGCCTGGCCGGCGTCCTGGCGTCGGCGGGCGGCGCGGCCGACTCCTGACCAGTCGGCGGCGTCGAGGGAAAAGCACTGCGACGTGAAGCGGCTGTGACGCCGGAAACAGTGACAACCCCGCCCGAGGGATGTCCAGGGTGCTGACAGACCTTCTTCGGGGTGGGTGCCGCAACCATAGCTTGCCTATCGCGATAGCTCTCTAAGTGAGTCGCTTGCGCGGCAAGGAGAGGGCCGCCTCCGCGGCGCCCGGCGCGTCCCTCGCGGGCGCTGCGCTCCAGGGCGTATCGGCTGGCCTGAACTGCCCGTTACCGGCTCGGAGCCGGAGGCTCACGGTGATCCCGCGGCCGGGGCGGGGATTGCCCCCGCACACCTCTTGACGCGGCATGGGAGCTGGCTAACGATAGTCAGCGATAGCTCAAACCGATGCCTGGATGCCCCCTGACCGGACGCCTGGGCACCCGCACGCCGTGGGCGACGAGGCCCGCGAGCAAGGAGATGGCATGCCGGGACGGGCCGACCGCATCGGAATGATCACCAGACGCCGGTCGAGGGCAGGGAATGCCTACGATTCGGTCTTCTGCAGCTCCAGGTCGAGATCCTGAGCCGGGGCGGCCGGTGTCGTGTCGCCGCTGTGGTGCTTGGCGCGCTGGATCTGTTCGTAGACGTGGGAGCGCAGTTCGCCGAAGCGGGTGCTGGAGCGGGTGTGCAGCTGGTCGCGTTCGGCGGGCAGGTCGATCGTCAGGTCCTCCAGTACGACGGTCGGCGACTTGGACAGGATGATGGTGCGCTGGCCGAGATAGACGGCCTCGTCGATGTCGTGGGTGACGAACAGGACGGTGACGCCGAGTTCGTGCCACAGGCGTCGGATGAGGTCCTCCAGGTCGGCGCGGGTCTGCGCGTCGACGGCGGCGAAGGGCTCGTCCATGAGCAGCACCTTCGGCTCGTAGGCGACGGCGCGGGCGATCGCGACGCGCTGCTGCATACCGCCGGAGAGCTGCCAGGGATAGGCGTGGTGGGCGTCGGCGAGGCCGACCACCTCCAGGGCGTGGTCGACGAGTTCACGCTCGCGCGCCCTGCCGAGCTTCTTGTGGCGCAGCGGGAGTGCGACGTTGTCGCGCACGTTCATCCAGGCGAACAGCGAGCGGCCGTACTCCTGGAAGACCACCGCCATGCCCGGCGGCGGCCCGCTCACCGGGCGGCCGTCCAGGCGCACTTCGCCGCCGGTCGGGGCGAGCAGGCCGGCCATGCACTTCAGCAGGGTCGTCTTGCCGCAGCCGGACGGGCCGACCAGGCAGACCAGTTCGCCGGCGTCGATGTGGAAGCTCAGGCTGCGCAGCGCCTCTACCGTGCGGTTGCGTCCGGTGTACGTCTTCTGCAGATTGCGTACGTCGAGCATCGACGTCTCCTTCTCAGGTGTTGCGCTGGGCGCGGCGCAGGCCGTGGTACCAGGCCAGGACCCGGGTCTCGGCGAGGCGGAAGAGCAGCGACAGGGCGAAGCCGAGGAGGCCGAGCAGCAGGACGCCGCTCCACATCTCGGGGATGGCGAAGGTGCGCTGGAACTGCACGATGGTGAAGCCGAGGCCGTTGCTGGCGGCGAACATCTCGCTGATGACCATGAGGATGATCCCGATCGACAGCGACTGCCGCATGCCGGTGACGATCTGCGGGCTCGCCGAGCGCAGCACCAGGTGCCACAGGCGGGCCGGGCCCGTGATGCCGTAGGAGCGGCAGGTGTCACCCAGCACCTCGTCGACGGCGCGGACGCCCTCGACGGTGTTGAGCAGGATCGGCCACACGCAGCCGCTCGCGACGACGATGACCTTCATGGTGTCGCCGATGCCCGCGAACAGCATGATCACGGGGACCAGCACCGGTGGCGGGATCGCGCGGAAGAGCTCCAGTACCGGCTCCAGTACGTCCCGTACGACGCGGTGCGTGCCGATCAGGAGACCGAGCCCGATGCCGACGACGACGGCGAGGAGGTAGCCCGCGGTGAGCCGCAGCAGGCTCGGCAGGACGTCGGACGCCAGCCGGTCGGCCGTCCAGACCTCGCCGAACTTCCCGAGGATCACGGAGAGCGGTGGGACGTAGACGTCGGTGCTGCCCGCGGTGGCGAACCACCACGCGGCGAACAGCACCGCGGGCAGGCCCAGGAGGAGCAGGATCCGCCGGGCCGATGTGAGGACGGTCATCGGGTCATCCCTCCCCGCGCTGGGACTGGTGCCAGTGCAGCGCGCGCCGTTCGACGGCCCGCGCCACCAGGTTGATCGCGACGCCGAGCAGCCCGGTGACCAGCACCAGGGCGTACACCCGCGGTACGGCGCCGGAGGTCTGCGCGACCGCGATCTCGTGACCGAGGCCCGGGGAGCCGATGACGAGTTCCGCGGTGACCGCGAGGACCAGCGCCACCGCCGACGCCAGCCGGACACCCGTCATCACGTACGGCAGCGCGGTGGGCCACAGCACGTACCGCAGCCGCCCCCAGCCGCCGAGCAGATAGCTGCGGGCGGTGTCCTCCGCGACCGGATCCACGTCGTGTGTGCCGGCCAGCACCTGGACGAGCACCTGCCAGAAGGAGGCGTACACCACCAGCAGCAGTGTCGAGCGCAGATCGGTGCCGTAGAGCAGCACCGCCACCGGGATCAGCGCGACGGACGGGATGGGGCGCAGGAACTCGATGGTGGACGCGGTCGCCGCGCGCAGCACTGGGACCGAACCGATCACCACGCCCACCGTCACTCCGGCGGCGACCGCGATGGCCAGGCCCAGGCCCCAGCCGGTCAGGGTGTCGCCGAGCGCCGTCCAGAAGGCGTGCTCGCCGAGGAGTCCGCCCAGGGTGCGGGCGATCCGCGAGGCGGGCGGAAGGTAGTCGGGCGAGACCGCGCCGGTGTGCGGGAGCACCTCCAGGAGCGCCACAAGACCGGCCAGTCCGGCGAGTCCGCGCAGCGCGGTGACCGTGCCGGGGCCGCGCCGGGCGGGCGCCCCGCCGGGACCGTCACCGGTCCCGGCGGGCTGCGTCCGCGGGGACGCGAGAGTCGTGGGGGTCACTGGAACAGCGCCTTCAGGTCGGGCTTCTTGTCGCCGAAGATGCCGTCCTGCTCCCCGAGTTGGGCCAGCTTCTCCAGGGAGGCCATGTCGTACTCGGCCGGCCAGGACGGGAGCGTCAGGTCTTTGAGCACCGTGGCGTCGATCTTGGTGTACGTGGTGATGGCCTGGCGTGCCTCGTCCGGGTGGGCGGTGGCGTACTTGAGCGACTCGGTCATCGCCGCGGCGAAGTTCTTCACCAACTCCGGGTTGGACTTGGTGAGTTGGGTGGAGGTGAAGTAGGCGGTCAGGGTGAGCTTCGGGTCGGTCTCGGCGAACGGCGAGGTGACGACCCGGTCGCCCTGGGCCTTGGCGATCGTCAGCGCGGGCTCGGCCATCCAGGCCGCGTCCACCTGGCCGCTGCTGACCGCGGCCGGCATCTGGTCGAAGGCCAGCTCGACGAACTTGATCTTCGAGGGGTCGCCGCCGTCCTTCCGCACGGCCTCGCGCACGGTGGTGTCGCCGATGTTCTGCAGCGTGTTGACGGCCACCGTCTTGCCCGCGAGGTCCTTCGCGGACTTGATCGGACTGTCCTTCTTGACCGCCACGCCGCTGACGTCGGTCGTGGTGTTGCCCGTGGTGGCGTCGCCGTTGGCCACCGACGTCACCTGGATTCCCTTGGTCTGGGCGATCATCAGCGAGGTGGTGTTGCTGAACCCGAACTGGAACTGGCCGCTGACCACGCCGGGGATGATGGCGGCACCGCCCTGGGCGCTCTCCATCTTCAGCTCGATGCCGCGGCTGCTGAAGAAGCCCTTCTTCTGGCCCAGATACAGCGGCGCCACGTCGACGATCGGGACGATGCCCACCTTCACCTGGGTGGTCTTGCCGCTGCCCGAGGCCGATGAACTGCTCGAATCGGATGACGAGGATCCGCATCCTGCCGCACCGGCGGCCGTGACCACTGCTATCGCAAGCCCGAGAATGCGCCGTCGCATGGGGCTCCTCCTGACGGAAAGTGACTGGGGACGATTCGCCGCACACAAGTGCGCGCCGAATCAGGTGAGTTGAAAGGTCGGCCCGCCCGGGGCCGAAGTGGGGGTTCGGGCGGCTCGTGGGCCGTGACGACCGTCGATCTAGAAGTTGTGCATCTTCTTGACGGCCGCAATGTACACGCCTACCTTCGCGGTGTCATGCCCCCCGGACGAAGGAGTTCGCATCGTGAGGTGCCGGATGCGCGGAGGCCCGGCGTGACGCTCCCCCAGGCCAGGCCCACCGCCGACACGGACGCCGGACCCTCCGGTGCCGGCCCGCAGCTGCGCCCCCAGTCGCTGCTGCTCGCCTTCTTCGGCGACCACGTCCTCGAAGAGGGGCCGCTCGGCGTGTACTCGGGCAGCGTCATCGACGTCCTCGGCCGCGTCGGGGTGGGGGAGCAGGCCGTCCGCTCCACCCTCACCCGCATGGTGGGCCGCGGCCTGCTGCGGCGGCAGCGGCAGGGGCGCCGCATGTACTTCGGGCTGACCCCGCACGCGACGCAGATCCTGCTGGGCGGCCGCAACCGTGTCTGGCACACCGGCGTGGTCAACGACGACTGGGACGGCACCTGGACCCTGCTCGGCTTCTCGCTCCCCGAGGCCTGGCAGCGCCAGCGGCACGACCTGCGCTCCCGGCTCACCTGGTCCGGCTTCGGCCCCCTCTACAGCGGACTGTGGATCGCCCCGGGCGACGTCGACATCTCCGGGATCGTCGCCGAACTCGGCATCGCCGCCCACGTCAAGATCTTCCACGCGCACGCCGACGAGGCCACCGACATCGACGTGATGATCCGCGACACCTGGGACCTGGAGACCATCGCCGCCCGCTACGCGGCCTTCGACAGGCGCTGGATCGCCCAGGTCGGAGCCGCCGGCGGCGACCCGCTCGCCATCCATCTGCGCCTGGTCGCCGAGTGGCTCGGCACCATCCGCACGGACCCCCGGCTGCCCGCGCGTCACCTGCCGCCCGACTGGCCGGCCCGGTCGGCGGCGGAGACCTTCCGGCGCATCGCCGAGCAGACGCGGGCGCCGGCCCGCCAGGTGGCCGCCGGACTGCTGGAGACCACGCCGCTGGAGACCCCCTGACCCCGACCCCGACCGTGCGTCACCGCACGGCGGGGTCTCCGACGACCGAGGCGACGTACTCGAAGGCCCTCGTCTCCAGGCGTTCCCGGAGCTCGTGGGCGAGTTCCTGGGCGGCCTCGCCGCGCCAGCCCGCCGGCAGCAGTTGCGCGGGCAGCCCCGGGTCCAGGTAGGGGAAGCGCATCCACTGTGCCAGGGCCAGGGTGTGGACGGCGAAGGCGTCACCCGGGTCGGCCACGCCCGCCGGCCGCCTGGCGGTGGTCAGCACCGGGGACCAGGAACCCACGAACTTCTCGTACGAGGCGGCGAGTTCGCGGAGATCCCAGGCGCGGCGGACCAGCGCGGCGGTGTCGCCGAGACCCTCGTGGTGTGCGGTGAAGGCGTCGACGTACTCCTCCAGGCCGAGCCGGCGCACCCACTTAACGGCGGTGGGCAGCACACGCGCGGGCGCGATCCACAGCCCGCTGTCGAGCTGCCCCATGCCCAGCCAGACCAGCCGTTTGCGCAGCGTGTACCGCTTCTCGCGCTCGGCCTCGGGGACCGAGAACGACACGATGGCCCAGCCGTCCTCCAGCCGGGCCGGCTTCAGCGGGGCGTAGACGACCTCGTCGCCGTCCTCGAAGACGAGCCGCGCCTTGGCGGTCGCCGCGTATCCGCGGGTCGTACCGCGGCGCTCCGGCGTGAGCAGGCCGCGGCGGGTCATCCGGGTCACGGCCGAGCGGGTCGCCTGGGCCGGTACGCCCAGCCGCTCCAGCAGCGTGATCAGGTCGGCCACCGAGGACCAGCCCCGCACCAGCCGTGAGTAGCGCCCGTAGACGGCCAGGATCAGCAGTTGGGTGCTGTTCTTCGCCTCGTCCTGCGGCAGTTCCACGCGGTCCCCTTGCTCGCCTCTCGCCTTCGGCGCCCCATTCTCGCCGGTGCGTGCCGCGGCAATTTTATGTCGGACCACTTCCGCTCGGACGTAATCCGACATACTTTGACTCCTGTGAAGCGCGATCTCTACGACACCGAGCACGAGGACTTCCGGGCCATGGCCCGGGCGTTCGTCGCCAAGGAGGTCACCCCGTACCTCGCCTCCTGGGAGGCCGCGGGCGAGGTCGACCGGTCGCTCTACCGGGCCGCGGGCGCCGCCGGGCTGCTCGGGCTGGGCGTGGAGGAGGAGTACGGCGGCAGCGGTGTCGACGACTTCCGCTTCCACGCGGTGCTCAACGAGGAGCTCTGCCGCGCGGGCGCCACCTCCGTCTCCATGAACCTCAACGGCTTCACCGACCTGATCGCCCCCTACTTCCGGGAACTCGCCACCCCCGAGCAGAAGGCGCGCTGGCTGCCCGGCCTGGCCGACGGCAGCCTGGTGGCGGCCATCGCCATGACCGAGCCCGGCGCCGGCAGCGACCTGCGCGGGATCCGCACACGGGCCGAACGGCACGCGGACGGCTACCTGTTGAACGGCGCGAAGACCTTCATCAGCAACGGTGTCATCGCCGACCTCGTGGTCGTGGTGGCGCGCACGGGCGCCGAGGATGGGCGGGAAGGGCTGAGCCTGTTCGTGGTGGAGCGGGGGATGCCCGGGTTCGAGCGCGGTCGCAGACTCCACAAGCTCGGCCTGTCCGCCCAGGACACCGCCGAACTGTCCTTCACCGACGTGCCCGTTCCGGCCGCGAACCTGCTCGGGGAGGAGGGACGGGGCATGGAGTACCTGAAGCGGAACCTGCCGCAGGAACGGGTCAGCGTCGCGGTGACCGCGGCCGCCACGATGCGGCGGGTCCTGGACGGCACGATCGCCTACACACGGGACCGGATCGTCTTCGGACGCCCGCTGTCCGAGCTGCAGACGACCCGGTTCACGCTGGCCGAGCTGGCGACCGACACGGAGATCGCCCAGACCTTCACGGACCGCTGTGTGCGCGAACTCGTCGCGGGCCGGCTGACGCCCACCGAGGCGGCGATGGCCAAGTGGTGGGTGACCGAACGCCAGCAGCAGCTGGTCTCAAGGTGTCTCCAACTGCACGGCGGATACGGCTACATGACGGAGTACTCCATCGCCAGGGACTTCGTGGACACCCGCGCCAGCACGCTGTTCGCCGGGACGACCGAGATCATGAAGGAGATCATCGGGAGGTCGCTGGTGCGGTGACGCGGAGGCCCACCGCCGGACGTCAGAGTCGCGCCAGCACCGCTTCCAGCTGCCGCAGCGGCTGCTCGCCCGCGAACCGCAGGACCACCGTGTCAGCGCCCGCCTCCGCCAACTCCCTTACGGTTCGGGCGGCTTGGGCGGATGGCCCCGCGACCGTGAAGACCTCCTCCTGCGGGCGGCCCAGCCAGGCGGCGTGGCCCTCGGTGTGCGGGTGCAGGGCGCGGGACACCTCGTCGGGGTCGTCGCCGACGCAGGCGAAGGCGAAGACGGTGAGGGTGTGGCCGGGGCCGGCGCCGCCCTTGGCGATCAGCGCGCGGGCGTTGTCCAGGTCGCCCGGCCCGTGGCCCTCGGCGATCACCGTGCCGTCGGCGGCCCGGCCGGAGAGTTCGAGGGAGCGGGGGCGTACGACACCCGCGACGACCGGCGGAACCTCGGCGGGCGGGTGCACCAACCCGATGTCGGCCAGGCGGACTTCGCGGCCCTCCAGCTGCACGCGCTCGCCCCGCAGCAGCGCGCGCACCGACGTGATCGTCTCCTCCAGGAGGGCCAGCGGGGAGCGGGGTGCGGCGCCCGCCTGAGTCATCCACTCCGGCACGCCGTGCCCGATGCCGGCCACCAGCCGGCCCGGGAACACCCTTGCCAGCGTGGCCAGTTCCATCGCCAGCAGGGCCGGGCTGCGCAGTGGGGCGGGGGCGATGCCGATGCCCACGCGGACGCGTTCCGTCGCGCCCAGTGCCACGGCGGCCGCCGACACCCCGCCGGCCCACCCGAGATCCTCGACCACCCACACGTCGTCCGCGCCGAGCGCCTCGGCCTGCCGCGCGAACTCGGGCAGCCCCTCGGGGGCCCAGTCGCGGTCGTACATTACACCGATCCGTACGTTCGTCATGCCCCGGAAACTATGCGCCGGTGCGGGATCGATCAACGGTGTTCGGGATCGGGAGAGTTGTCCGTCCGGTTTCCCAACGCCCAAGAGCCCGCCAGGCGTTGGCCAATCGGATGCCATGGCCGGGTAAGGGTTCGGCGAGGTCGTCGAGTATTCACCCAATGGTTCTACCCGCATAGACACTCGCGGTGCTGTCATGCCCACGACCGCCCGGAAATCCCGGGCCGATCGCGGGAGTCCCCCATGCGTCCCACCCGTCGTCTCACCGCCACCACCACGTCCCTCGCCCTCGGCGTCGCCGGCCTCGTCCTCACCACCGGCCCGGCCGCGCACGCGCAGAGCTGCTCGCAGGCCTATCTGCCGCTGCCCGACCCGAGCTGCCAGCCCGGCGCCTACAACCCCGACGTCACCCAGAGCACCATCGACTCGACGATATGCGTCTCGGGCTGGACCGCCACCGTCCGCCCGTCGACGTCGTACACCAACGCCCTGAAGGTCAAGCAGATCGCCGAGTACGGCTACGACGACACCAGCACCTCCGACTACGAGGAGGACCACCTCGTCCCGCTCGAACTGGGCGGCGCGCCCAAGAGCGAGCAGAACCTGTGGCCCGAGCCGCGCTACGGCGACGAGACCGCCACCAGCAAGGACTCCGTGGAGAACAAGCTGAAGAAGGCCGTCTGCAACGGCACGGTGAGCCTGTCCGACGCGCGCGGCGCCATCGCGGAGGACTGGACGACCGCCCTGTCCTCGCTCGGCCTCAGCTGAAGCCGGCGCGCCCTCAACCCACCTGGGCGCGCAGGCCGTCACGCAGGCGGCGCAGGTCGTCGGCGTGGCGGCCCAGGCCGTTCAGCCGCAGCCGGGCCGCCTCGGTGCGCGGGTCGTGATGGACCGTGAAGGCCAGGTTCAGCGACTCGCGCAGCATCCACAGGTCGTACGCCAGCAGGCGGGCCGCCCGGTCCTGGGCCCGGGCCAGCTCCGGGTCGGTGATGCGCAGGTCCTGCAGCCGGGTGCGCAGCCGGTGCAGGACGATGCTCTGCAGGCCGCACGCGCGGGCCGTCTGCCGCGAGACCGGACCGGGTTCACCGCAGGCGGCCACCGCCCGGTCGGCCGGTGTCTGCGCGGCCACCGCCTCGTCCAGGACGGCGACCAGTGCCAGTACCTGCGCCGGGCGGGACGGGCCGGCCGGAGCGGGGTGGCGCGGCAGGCGTAGGGGAATGCGCATGGCTCCTCCTGGTCGCCTCCAGTGTGCGCCTCCCCGGCCGCCCGGCGCCGCCTACCGTCCGGTGAAGACGCCGTGGAAGCCGAACGGCACGGGCTGCGGCACCCGGGCCCGCGCCAGCTCCGTGAAGCTCGCCGCGTCCAGGACCAGCAGGTAGGACGACTGCGCCTTGGCGTCCAGTACGACGGACAGAATCACGCCGCCGTCCTCGTCGCGCGACTCCGGGGCCGGTACGAACACCGGCTCGCCGGGGTGGCAGTCCTCCTCGCACCAGGTGAGCGTCGTACCGGAACCGACGTCCAGCCGGACCAGCTGGTCGACGAAGTTCCCGCCCCTGCGGTCCCGCGAGCCGACCCCGTACGCGTACCGGTACGGCAGCCCGTTGCGCCGCCGGTAGTCGATGCGGGGCAGCTCCAGGGGCTCCTCGGTGAGCCGGGTCACCGTGACCTCGCCGGTGCCCGGGTCCACCCGCAGCCGGGTCGGCAGGGCCTGCGGGACCGGGCCGGCCGCGCGCAGGCGGTCCAGGTAGAGGGCCTGGATGATCTCCGGGTCGGGGTAGGCGCACAGGTCCATGACGACCGCGCCGCCCTCCTCCTCGTACGCGTTGATGTGGTGGAAGGCGAACATCGCCGGCGCCTCGTACTCCCCGGCCACGCTGCCGTCGGCGAGCGAGAAGAGGGTGATCCGGGTGCCGTCGGCCGGCTGCCACCGGTAGTTCTCGATGAACGGGCGGCCGCTCAGAAGGAGCGCCAACGGGTTGATCCGGTAGGGGAATTCGACCAGGACGGCGTACGTCGGGGTGATCGCGAAGCTGTGCATGTACGACGGTTTCGCGGTCTGTTTCTCGGCGATCAGCTCGCGGACGCTGTCGGCGTGCGGATGCTGACGGTGGATCAGATAGCGGCTGACGCGGCCGAAGCGGACCGAGTAGTTGACGAGGCTGTCGCCGCCGGGCTCCAAGTGCGGGTGGGCCGTGGTGACTTGGGAGGCGAGACGATCCTCGTGGTTGACGACGCCGACGGTCTTCAGGGTCCCCGGCTCGAACTCGACCGGCAGCGTGCTCTCGGTCAGCGCGAGCGTGCGGCCGCCGAAGGGGACCACGCTGACGTTGGCGTTGCCCGAGGGCGGCGGCGGGGTGAAGAGGGTGAACAGCCGCTGGAAGATCGAGCGGCACGGGTCGGTCGCGAACTCACCATAGGTGATACGGCCGTTCGCGAGAGCGGCGGAGCGCGCCGGGGTCTCCAGATAGCGGTTCGAGTACGACACCCCGTCGGCGCCGACGCGGAAGCGGTGGATCATCGCGTGGCCGTCGAACCAGTGGCGGTACGAGCGCTCGCCCACCTCGAAGCAGGCGGGCCCGTTGCGCAGCAGCGTGCCCGACAGCCACTGCGGCGGGGTGCCCTCGACGGGCAGCGCGAGATCCTCGTATTCGCGCACCGGAGTGCGCAGACCGGCGGAATATGGTGCCTGGTCCCCTCCCATGCACCCGCTCTGCCCAGGGGCCCCGCCGCGCAAACACCGGTTTCAGCCGGCCGCTCCGCGCTCCTCGTCCGTCAGCGGAGGGGCGTCGAGGTGAGGGCGCTTCGGGCCGAACAGCATCGGGATCAGCATGTCCGGTGAGAAGAGGCGCAGCGCGGGCTTCTCCAGGCTCATGACGTCCAGGAGGGCGCCGAGGGCACGCGGGTTGCGGGCGCCGGTGGCGACCGCGCGGTCGACGAAGCGGGCGAGGAAACGTTCCACTGCGGTGGGTGGGCTGTCGCCGGCGCCGGGGTAGAAGGCGTCCTGGCCGACGGCGAGGTCCCAGGCGGCGGCGACCGGGCGGGCGGTGGCGCGCTGGATGCGGCGGGCGGTGCCGGGGGCCGCGAGGTCGGTCGCGCGCAGGACCTTGCGCAGGGCGAGGGCGGACTGGGCGGCGACGGTGATGCCATGGCCGTAGACCGGGTTGTAACCGGCCACCGCGTCGCCGAGGACGGCGAAACCGTCGGGCCAGCGGGGGAGTTTCTCGTAGTAGCGGCGGCGGTTGGCGGTGGAGCGGGTGGTGGCCACCTCGCCCAGCGGCTCGGCGCACTTGATCAGCTCGCCGATCACCGGGTCGCCGAGGGAGAGCGCGAAGTCGGCGAACTCGTCGGCGTGGGCGGTGGGTTCGCCGCCGCGGGTGCCGGAGAGGGTGACGATCCAGCGGTCGCCCTCGACGGGCAGGATGATGCCGCCGCGGCCGGGGGCCTTCGCCGGGTTCGCCTGGACGTTGACCAGCGGGAAGCCCAGCTCGGCGGTGGTGCCGGGGGCCCGGTAGAGGCGGGTGGCGTAGGCGACGCCGGCGTTCACCTCGCGCTCGGTGACCTCGGGCAGGCCGAGGCCGGTGAGCCAGCGCGGGGCGTGCGAGCCGCGGCCGGAGGCGTCCACCACGAGGTCGGCGGGGAGGTCGAGTACCTCGGAGCCGGAGCCGGAGCCGGAGCCGGAGCCGGAGCCGGAGCCGCTGCGGACGCGGAGGCCGGTGACCCGGGTGGCGTCGCCCAACAGACCCTCGACGGTGGTGTCCTGACGGAGCGTTATCCGTTCGTCGGCCAGGACCCGGTCGCGTATCACCGCGTCGAGCAGGTCGCGGGTGCAGACCAGGTTGCGGTGGTGGGTGGAGGTGAAGCGGCGGAACCAGATCTCGTTGGGGGCCCGGGAGACCATGTCGCCCATGATGTGGGCCAGTCGGGCGCCCCGCGCGACGATCTCCCCGACCAGGCCCGGCAGCAGCTCGTCGAAGGCCCGCACCCCGCCGCTCCACACCAGGTGCGCGTGCCGGGCCTGCGGGACGCCCCGGCGCGGCTCGGGTCCCTCGGGGAGCAGGTCGCGCTCGACGACCGTGACGTCGGCGAACTCGGTCAGCGCGGCCGCGGTGAGCAGGCCGGTGACGCCGGCGCCGACGACGACGGCGGTGGGTCTGTGGGCGGGGAGAGGCTCAGGCATGGGGGATCGGGCTTTCTGTGCTGGTCACCCGCCGGCGGAGGGTGTCGACGATGCGGGGATGACCGAGGGCCCGGGACACGGCCTCGATGTCACCGGTCACCAGGGCCCCGGTGCGCGCGCCCGGGGTCCCGGAGGAGTGGGGGACGCCCGCGCGATGGGCGTCGAGCGCGGCACGCACCACGACGGCACCGGCCGCCGCGCTCGCGCCCGCCGCGCCGTGCGCGGGAAGTGCGGCCTCGTACGCCTTGTCGTACAGGCCGCCGTCGAAGTACGGGCCGAGCAGACGCAGTGCGTCGTGGATGCGCTGGCGGCGCTGCATCAGGCGCAGGTCCAGCGGCGCCCAGAAGCCCAGGCGGGCCGGGGCCGCCGACGCGCCGAGGACACGCACCGCCCGCCACAGCGGCCGTAGCCGCCGGTGCTCGCGCTGGTCCCGTACCCACCGCTGCAGAAACGGTCCGACCTGCGGGACCAGGAAGCCGAGCGCGACCAGGATCGCCTCCAGGAGCGCGAAGGGCGGGGCCGCCCGGGTGCTCAGGGCGTCCCAGTCGGTGCCCGACCAGCGGGCGCCGATCGCGGTCAGTTTCGCCGCGTCGAAGAGCAACCCCGAGGCGTAGCCGAGCTGTTGGAGGACGACGCCCGCCTTCAGCCAGCGGTTGCCGATCTGCGGGAACCACTTCCACAGCAGACAGGCGGCGACCAGGCACGACACCATGTGCGCGGTCAGGTAGAGCAGGATGTGCTCGCGCATCCAGGGCGTGCCGGCGTAGTACGTGTCCAGGTCGTAGACGCGCGGCTCCGGCGCGTCCGCGAGCAGGAACGTCCCCCACAGGGCGGCCACGACACCCGCGTACGCCCAGTAGATGCGGCGCATCCGGCGGGCGCGGCGCTCGGAGGGCTCCTCGCGCCAGCGGATGATCATCGTCAGGCCGGTCGCGCAGAACGCGGTCAGGAACGAATACGCCCACGGCGAGGCGATGTTGGGCACGCCGGTCAGCCGGTTGAGGCGCTCGATGTTGACCGGGGTGATGACGACCAGGACGGCGGTGGCGGAGGCCAGCAGCACGGTGGTCGCGCGCACGTCCGGGTCGCGCCAGGCGCGGGCGAAGGTCGGCAGCTTGGCGGCGAGCGCGAGGGCGAGCAGTGCGGTGGGTATCCAGTAGGGGATGTGCGGGATCATCGCAGCAGGCGTCCGCCGCGGTTGCCGATCGACAGGTCGATACGGCCCTCGACGGTGGCCGGCGTGACCGGGCCCCGGGCGTAACGGCCGGTCATCCAGGTGCGCACCTCGCGCCCGAAGAGCAGCCCGAAGGTCTCCGCGTCCGCCTCGTGCTCGTCGGCGGAGGCGGACCGGGCCGCGACGGCCAGACAGGCCTCGCGGGGCACCTCGGCGGTGGCGAGGATCCGCTCCGCGGCCCTCCGCAGCACCTCGGGCGTCTGGCCGGGGGCGTGTGCGCGGGCGGCCGTGGTGAGCGCGTGGGCGCCGCAGGAGCCCTGCTCCTCGTGCCACAACTCATGGCCCAGGATGACCAGTTGGGCCTCGGGGACGGTGTTCTCCTCGACCACGACGACCGACCGGTCCGCGAATTCGAGGCGCAGGCCCGACACCGGCAGGTCCGGCGGGAAGGCCCGGAACACCAACTGGACCGGGCGGCCCGCGCGCACGCTCATCGCCCGGCAGAACTCCGCCATCACGGCCCGCGGTTCGGCCGGCCGCCGGATCGACTTCGACGCCTCCGCGGCCAGCGCGGCGAGCAGGGACTTCATCGCCTTGGTGGTCATCGGGCGGGGTCCCTCTCCGGGCGGGCCAGGGCGGCGGACAGCTTTGGTGGTGGGCGGTGTTGTGCGCAGGCAGCATATGTCCGGACCGGCCCCGGACGCCGACTGTTTCTCGGCCAAAAACGATCGTTTACCCGTACGAAGTCGGGGGGATCTTGGGGTCACCCTCCTCCCCCGGGAGTAGCCGGAGCGCACCGGATCCTGCCGGGGAGGCATGGGAGGGGCCTCCGTGGGCACGATGTGCCGAAACGGCGCGCGTACGAGGCTGGTTCACGTCAGCCAGAGGGACACCACGACCCGAGGAGGGCGTCATGAACCGTCAGACCCGTATCCGCGTCCAGCGTCGCCCGAGCACGCCCCGCGACACGACGATCGACCGCAGGACCCCGTCCGGCCGGCTGCTGCCGTACTGACGCCATGACGAGGTTCCCGGCGGGCGGCGCGAGACCGCCGTACCGACGCAGCTGACAAGACTCAGCGCAGGGTTCGTGAGGCCGCCGTGCGCAGGGCCCGGCGGACCTTCTGCGGGGGTGCGGGGCCGTCGCCGCCGATGCCGGCCGTGACCGCCGCGGCGACCGAGCGCAGCTTGGTGTTGGAGAGCTGGGAGGCCTGCCGCAGGATGTTCCAGGCCTCGTCGGAGCTGCACGCGTGCGTGGCCATCAGGATGCCGCGGGCCTGGTCGATGACCGGCCGCGAGGCGATCGCCCGGCGCAGCTGCTCGACCTCGGTGCGCAGCAGCCGCAGCTGCTCCGCGCGCTCCAGGGAGACCACGGAGGCGGCCGGCCGGTCGGCGTCCGGTTCGGCCGGGCGGGCCGTGCGGTCCAGCGGGTCGGCGGTGTCCAGGCCGGCCAGCTCCAGGATCCGGCGCGGCTGCCCGTTCCAGCGCGTGGCCCGCACCGGGATGCTGCGCCGGTGGCCGTAGGCGTCCAGCAGGTCCAGGAACTGCAGGCCCGCCGTGTCCATGAAGACCACGCCGGCCATGTCCAGGTCGACCCGGCCGGTGTCGGCCGGCAGGTCCTCCAGCGTCCGCGCGAGGGTGTCCGCGCACCCCTGCACCAGCTCTCCGCGTGGCACGAGCACGGCCCGGCCCGCCTCCACACGGCCGTCGATGACCAGGGTGTTCAGCCGTCCCGCGAGAGTGATGTGTGCCGCTGAGATCATGTCCCCGCCTCGTAGCTCCCCGACAGTCGTCCGACGCCGATTCCTCCCGCCGCCGATGCCCCTCCGGAGAGTCGTGGACCGAAGCTCCGCGGGGACCCGGCGGTGCTGCCGTTTCGCCTGCCCCCGCACCCGGGCCGTACACCCCGCCGCCACGGAATGGCCGACTCCCGACGGCCCGCCCGGCCGCCGCTCGCCCTGAGCAGGGGCCCCGGGCTGCCGTAGCGTGAGGACATGCGGGTGCTGGTCGTCGAGGACGAGGAGCGGTTCGCGGCCGGGCTGAAGGACGGGCTCGAGGCCGAGGGCTTCGCCGTCGACGTGGCGCCCGACGGGGTGGACGGGCTGTGGCTGGCCCGGGAGAACGCGTACGACGCGATCGTCCTCGACATCATGCTGCCCCGCCTCAACGGCTACCGCGTCTGCCGGGCGCTGCGGGCCGGCGGCGACTGGACGCCGATCCTCATGCTCACCGCCAAGGAGGGCGAGTGGGACGAGATCGAGGGCCTCGACACCGGCGCCGACGACTACCTCACGAAACCGGTCTCGTACGCCGTCCTGCTCGCCCGCCTGCGCGCGCTGCTCCGCCGCGAGGCGCGCGAACGCCCCGCCGTCCTCACCGCGGGCGACCTGCGCCTGGACCCCGCGACCCGCACGGTCACCCGGGCCGGCCGGGAGATCGAGGTCACCGCGCGCGAGCTGGCGGTCCTGGAGTTCCTGCTGCGCCGGGCCGGCGAGGCGGTGTCCAAGCGGACCATCCTCGACCACGTCTGGGGCGACGACTTCGAGGGCGACCCGAACATCGTCGAGGTGTACGTCCGCCGCCTGCGCAACAAGGTCGACCGGCCCTTCGGGCGCCGCTCGCTGCTGACGGTGCGGGGGCACGGATACCGGCTGGTGCGGGATGACGGGTGAGCGCGGGAGACCGGCCCCCGCAGGCGAACGGCACCTGCGCAGGCTGCGGGCGGTCCGGGTGCGGGCCACGGTCATCGCCGTACTGGCGGTGGCGTCCGCGCTGGTCATCGGGGGCACGTTGCTGGTGCAGGGGCTGCGGGCCGAGCTCTCCGGCGATGTGCGGGACGCCGCGCGGGGGCGGGCGCGGGAGGTGGCCCGGGTCATCGAGGCCGGGCGCGGGGTGCCCGCGCCGACCGTCGCCGACCCGGACGAGGAGTTCCTGCAGGTCGTGGACGCGGCGGGGAAGGTCGTCGCGGCCAGCGGCAACGTCGAGGGACAGCCCGCGCTCGCCCGCCTGGAACCCGGCCGCAGCGCCTCCGTGAAGACCCCGCTCGACGAGGACCGCTTCCTCGTCGTCGCCGTCGGCGCCCGGTCCGGCGACCGCGAACTCGTCGTCCTCGACGGCCGTACTCCCGCGGGAGTAGCCGAGGCCACCAGGACCGTCACCCGGCTGCTGCTCATCGGCTCGCCCGCGCTGCTGGTCCTCGCCGCCGCCGCGACCTGGGCCGCCGTCGGCCGCGCCCTGCGCCGGGTGGCCCGCGCCGAGGATGCCCAGCGCCGCTTCGTCTCCGACGCCTCCCACGAGCTGCGCTCACCGCTGGCCGCGGTCCGCCAGCACACCGAGGTCGCCCTCTCCCACCCCGCCCGCGCCGACGCCGGCGCCCTGGCGGCGACGGTGCACGAGGAGGCCGTACGCATGCAACGCCTCGTCGACGACCTGCTGCTGCTCGCCCGAGCCGACGAGGGCGCACCACCGGCCGCCCGCCACCCGGTCGACCTCGACGACCTCGTCCTGGCGGAGGCCTGCCGGCTGCGCGCCTCGACCGGCCTGCGCATCGACACGACGGGAGTGGGCGCGGCCCGTGTGACGGGAGACGAGGACGCGCTACGACGCCTGGTGCGCAACCTCGGCGAGAACGCGGCCCGTTACGCACACGCGCGCGTGGCCTTCACGTTGACCGGAGCGGGGGAGACCGCCGTACGCCTGACGGTCGAGGACGACGGGCCGGGCGTCCCGCCCGCCGACCGCCGCCGGGTCTTCGAACGCTTCGTACGCCTCGACGAGTCCCGCTCGCGGGAGGCGGGCGGCGCGGGGCTGGGCCTGGCGATCGTGGCGGAGGTGGCGGCGGCGCACGGCGGGAAGGTGTCGATGGAGGACGGCGCGCGGTTCGTGGTGACGCTGCCGTCGGGGGAGTGAGGCGGCGGAACTGAACGCTCCGTCAGCTGTGTTCAGCCTCTGTTCAGCGGTGCCGAGGGACGCTGACGGGCATGAGGAACAAGACCATCTGGCCCGTTCTCGGCGCCGCCGTCCTGCTGGCCGGCGCCTGCTCCGGGAACCAGGCGCACCAAGGCGACTGCGTCCACGCGGTCGACGAGAACACGGGCCGTACGGCGGCCTCCTGCCTGCCCCTCGCCCCGAAGAGCGCCCGGGTCGACCTCGCGACGCCCCGCTTCACCCACCCCACCCGCATCACCAACCCCCTCCACCCCACCGCTCGCGTCACCCAGACGATCTACGGCGGCCAGGAGTCCGGCAAACCCTTCCGCACCGAGGTCACCCTCCTCCCCGGCACCAGGACCATCACCTGGGGCGACCGCACCATCCACGCGGTGACCTCGCAGTACGTCGCCTTCTCGGCGGGCCGCGTCGAGGAGGTCGCCGACGACTGGTACGCCCAGGCCGACGACGGCTCCGTCTGGTACCTCGGCGAGAACGTCTTCAACTACGACAACGGCGTCGTCGCCGACACGGAGGGCACCTGGCAGGCGGGCCACGGCAACGCCCCCGGCGCGATGATCATGCCCGCGCACCCGCACAAGGGCGACGTCTACCGCACGGAGAACCTCCCCGGCGTGGTCTTCGAACAGGTCACGGTCAGGGGCGTCGGCCAGACGGTCGACGGGCCGTACGGGAAGATCACGGACGCGATGACCGTCCACGAACTCCACATGGACGGCACGACGGAGGACAAGGTCTTCGCTCCTGGCTACGGCGAGTTCTCCACCGGCTCCCCGGCCGGCGACCTGGAGGCGGTCTCGCTCGCCGTCCCGACGGACGCGAAGCACGCGCCCGTGCCGCCTGGGCTGGCCGCCCTGAAGGAGGCGGTCCGCGCGGCCCACGCGACCCCGACACCGGCCAAGGTCAGCGCGGCACAGGCAGCCTGGGACGGTTACCGCGCCGCCGACGCCGTACCCCCGCTGCTCCAGCGGCAGATGACCCGCGACCTGAACGCCTGGCAGAAGTCCCCGGCCGACCGGGCGGCGGCCCTGCGCACCGAGCAGAACATGACCGACCTGCGGCTGCGGTACGAGCCCCTCGCCACCGTCGATCTCGCCCGACTCACCTTGTGGGCAAGGCAGTTGGAGATCGACGCGAAGGCGGGCGACGCGGGGTCGGTGGCGGGTGACGTGACCTGTCTGGAGCTGATCGGGCAGCGCGGGGACACCCCCAAGTCGGCTGCTTTCACCGCCGACTTGAAGAAGGCGCGGGAGGCGGCGGACCGGAAGGACACCGGAGCGGCCGCGAGTTCGGCGAGGGAGCTGCAGGCGGACATCGGATCCGGTCACTGATCCGCACGGTTCCGGGCCGTCGTTTCGCCCCCGTACCGCGCGGGCAGGTCTCGGGGAAGCGTGGTGCCGGTCCTCGGGGCCTCGGCAGGGGGGGGAGCGCGACGGTGCCTGACCATGTGCGGACGGCGGACGGGCGACGGTTACGGGTGGAGGTCTCGGGGGACCCGCGCGGCCGCCCCGTGTTCCTCCTGCACGGCATGCCCGGCAGCCGGGTCGGACCCAGACCCCGCTCGATGTTCCTCCACCTGCGCGGCACCCGGCTCATCAGCTACGACCGCCCCGGCTACGGCGGCTCGGACCGCAAGCCCGGCCGCAGCGTCGTCGACGTCGTCCAGGACGTGGCCCGCCTCGCCGACGCCCTGGGCCTGGACCGGTTCGCGGTGGCCGGCCGCTCCGGCGGCGCCCCGCACGCGCTGGCCGTCGCCGCCCGCCTGCCGGACCGGGTGACCCGGGCCGCCGCCCTGGTGGGCCTCGCTCCGCGGGACGCGGAGGGCCTCGACTGGTTCGCCGGCATGGCGCCCTCGAACGTCAACGAGTTCCGTACGGCGTCGACCGACCCGGAGCGGTTCGCGGCGCGGCTGATCCCGCGCTCGAACGCCATCCGCGAGGACCCCGCGCGGCTGCTGCGGGAACTGCGCGGCGACCTCACCGCCGACGACCGGCTGATCGTCAACGACAACACGGTCCGCTCGATGCTGCTGCGCAACTACCACGAGGCGCTGCGGACTTCGGCGTACGGCTGGATCGACGACGTGTTCGCGGTGACCGGGGCCTGGGGCTTCGACCCGGCAGAGATCCGGGTGCCGGTGCTGCTGTGGCACGGCAGCCAGGACGCCTTCTCGCCGGTCTCGCACGCCGTCTGGCTCGCCGACCGCATCCCCGGGGCCACCGCCGTGGTCGATCCGACGGCGGCCCACTTCGCGGCCCTGCGCGTGCTGCCGAACGTACTCAACTGGCTGCTGGCCGACGACACTTCCGCCGAGCGCGCCGGCCGCGCGCTCACACCGCCAGGGGCTCCAGGTCCCGGTAGATCCGGCGGTCCTGATGGGCGAGCCGGGTGATGCCGTTGTCCTCGCCGAGCAGCAGCCGCAGCTCGGTGAGAGCCTCCTCGTGCAGCCGCCGCGACTCCTCCTCGCGCCCCAACTCCCGCAGCGTGAGCGCCAGGTTGGCGACCGCGGCCAGGGTCTCGGGATGGTGCTGGCCCAGCACGACCCGCAGTGCCGCGACCGCCTGCTCCTCCTTCTGGGCCGCCTCGTCGGGCCGGCCCAGCGAGACCAGCACGTTGGCGTAGTTGACGGTCGCGAACAGCGTGTGCGGATGCTGCTCGCCCAGCACCTTGGTCATCCGCGGCAGCACCTTGAGGAACACGTCCTCCGCGGCGTCGAGTTCACCGCAGCCCCAGTGGAAGATGCCGAGGTTGTTCAGCGCGGTCTGCGTGTACGGATGCGCCTCGCCGGGCACCTGCATGTACTCGCCGAGCACCTCCAGGGTCGTGTCCCGGGCGGCCTGCCGGTCGTCCGCGGCGAACAGGTCCGCGGCCATGTTGAGGTCGCAGGCCAGCGCGTCCGGCGGCGGCTTCGGGTACTGGTCCCGCGGATACTGCTCCCGGTACTGCTTGCGGGTCGCCGTGGTCAGCCTGCGGGCGTCCTCGAACTGCCCGTTGCGGCGCAGCGACACGGCCAGCGACTTGGCACAGCGCAGCGTGCCGGGGAACTTCTTGCGCATCACCCGCTTGTGCGCCTCGTACGCCTTGGACAGCTGGGACACCGACTCCGCGTACCGGCCGACCTCCCGCAGGTCGCGGCCCAGCCGCTCCATCGAGGCCAGGGTGTAGGGGTGGTCGGCGCCCAGGATCTGGGTGCGCCGGTCGAGGGTGTCCTGGTCGATCTCGCGCGCCTCGCCGTAGCGGCCCACCATGCGCAGCGCGAGCGCCAGGTTGTTGGCCGCGTTGAGCGTGCGCGGATGCGACTCGTCGAACATCTGGCTGAGCCCCTCGTGCGCCTCCTTGGCGAGATCCACCGCCTCCAGGTACTTGCCGAGCGCCGCGAGGTCCGCGGACAGCTGCGACATGGTGACGTAGGTGTGCGGGTGCGAGGTGCTGAGCACCTGGCGCTGGCGCCGCAGCAGATCCCGGTCGACCTCGGTGGCCTCGACGTAACGCCCCTGGGTGCGCAGGACGTTGGCGAGCTGGCTGCGCATGTACAGGTACTGCACGTCGTCCTCGCCGAGGATCTCCAGCCAGTGTTCGAGGAGGTCCTCTGCGCGTTTCTGCGCGCCGGGGAAGTCGCCGCGCTTCCACAGGTAGCGGACGCGGTCGATGAGCAGCCGGCGGGTCTCCGGTTCGATGCAGTTGCGGGCGTCGGAGGCCGCCAGATGCGGCCAGATGACGTCGAAGCGCGGCCAGGTCTTCGGGTCGTCGATGGGTTCGTCGCCGTCGGGGCGCAGGCCCGAGAGCACGGTGTGCGCGATGTGCCGGGTGCGCCGCTGCTCCTCCTCGGACAGCTGGGAGCGCATCACGGCCTGGACCAGCCGGTGCACCTGGATGCTGCCCTGGTCGACCTTGGCCAGCGCGAACCGGCCGATCTCGCGGATGATCCGGCCGAGCAGCAGGCTCTCCTGCAGCGCCGGGTCCTCCGGCCGCAGCGCGTCGATCATCGCCTTGCTGTAGAGCAGGGTGTTGGAGATCGGCTCGGGGGCCAGGAAGGCGCACACCTCCAGGAGCCGGGCCGCGGCGGGGGAACGTTCCCGCAGCCGGGCGATGGACACGTTCCAGGTCGCGGCGACCGTCATCGGGTAGTCGACGGGCTGGTTGAGGTCGAGGACGCTGGTGGTCTGCTCCTCCAGCTGCCGCAGGTACTCCTCGACCGGGGTGGCGGTCTCGGCCAGCCAGGCCGCCGCCTGCTCCACCGCCAGCGGCAGGTCGCCCAGTGCGTGCGCCACCTGGTCGGCCTCGTCGGGCGCCAGGCCCTTGGCGCGCCGGGTGAGGTGCTCGACGCTCTCCTCCCGCTGGAAGACGTCGATGGGCTGGGCCGTCTTCTGCCGGGTCGCCCAGGCCTGGTTGCGGGAGGTGATCAGGACATGGCCGCCGCCGCGCTTGGGCAGATGGGGCAGGAGGTCGTCCGGGTCGTCGGCGTTGTCGAAGACCAGCAGCCAGCGCGGGGTCGGCTCGCCGCGCGAGAGCCTGCGCACGGCCTCCTGGCCGGCCTGCACCATGTCCTCCTCGTCGTCGTCCGTGGCACCGATCCGGACGGCGAGCTCGGCCAGCGATGCGACCACGGTGTCGGTGTGCTCGGCCGAGGTCCACCACACCAGGTCGTAGTCCGCCTGGAAACGGTGCACGTACTCCAGAGCGACCTGGGTCTTGCCCACTCCGCCGAGCCCGAACAGCGCCTGCGGCCGCACCTCGGCCGCGCTGCCGTCGCCGAGCTGGTCGCGGATCTGGTTGAGGATCAGATTGCGGCCGGTGAAGGTCGTGTTGCGCAGCGGCACGTTCGAGGTCTTGGGCCGATTGCCGGGAAAACGCGGCGACTTGGGGCGGCTGTCGGGCGCCGGCGCGGGCAGCTCCAGCGCGCGCATCAGGGCGCCCACGCACTGCTCCTCGTCCAGTCGGTGCAGGTCCACGGGATTGTGGTCGAGATACGACTCCGGCAGCCGCACCTCCTCGACCCGCAGCGGCACCGTCGTACCGTGCCCGAGGCCCAGTGCGCTCTCGGTCAGGGTGCGCCAGACGGCGTCGGAGTACCGGGAGGCCAGGAAGGGGTTGGAGAGCAGGATCGCGGTGCGGCTGATGCCGTCGGGGCGCTCCGGCGGGCCGGTGGAGATGTCGTGCAGGGTGACCTGGCAGCCGGCGCGTTTGAGCAGTGACTCGATCCAGTCGGCCCAGATCCGGTTCTCCGCCGCGTGCACCACCACGACGCTCGCCGCGCCGACCGTGGGCCGCCGCCTGAGGAACGCGTCGCGGCAGCGCAGCCGTTCGGGCTCCGGGATCGGCGGCAGGGAGGTGACCTCGCCGTCGGAGATGACCGCGGTCAACCGCTCGAAGGAGGACAGCAGCGAGTTGGCGATCCCGCTCTCGTCGCCGACCGTGGCGAGGGTCTCCTCGTAGGCGTAGTAGGGGCGGTACGGGATCTCCACACTGCCCCAGTAGTTGGCGAGTTCCTCCGGATCCAGCTCCCGCCCGTCGGGCGCCTTGGGCAGGCCGTCGAACCTGGCCCGGGCCAGCGCCCGGCCCGCGTCGACCTTCTCCTTCTCGCCCTCGTCGATGCGCATCGGCACCGGCAGCACCCGGATCGGGCGCCCCCGGTAGCCCTCCTCGACATTGCGGGCCACCGCCGCCGCGCCGTCCAGCGCCTGGTCGCTCAGGGTGAAGCAGTCCACCAGGACGTCCGGCATCTGCATGGTGCAGATGGCCGCGTTGTCCGACAGACCGGTGCGGCTGTCGATCAGGACGTAGTCGTACGTCTCCTTCATGTTCGAACGCAGCGCGTCCAGGAAGATGCCGCCGCCGAGGCGCTCGTAGAAGTTGTCCCAGTCGAAGGAGGAGACCGTGCCCGAGTAGGCGGGGTTCTGCAGGCCGGCGGAGAGGAAGTCGAGGCAGCCGCCGTCGGGGAAGGACAGGTCGAAGCGGTCGGGCCGGATCGACACCGCGTGCGGCTGCACGCGCGCGTACTCGTGGTGCCAGTCGTCGGGGCGGCCGGGATCGTCCGTGGTCGCCTCGCCCGAGTACTCCTGGATGATGTTGATGACCCCGAAGGTGGCCGCGAGCGCGTTCGGCTCCAGGAACGGGTGGAAGAAGCGGTGCAGGCCCGGCGCCTCCAGGTCCCAGTCGACGGCCAGGACGCGCTTGCCGTTGGCGGCCAGGATCCACGCCGTGTTGGCCAGGGCCATGGTCCGCCCGGTGCCGCCCTTGTACGAGTAGAAGGTGATGATGCGTCCGTCCTGTGCGGCCGTCATGCGTCTCCTCCGCGGTCGGTTCCGCCTTCCTGGTACGGCGGTTGGCTGGGGCCCACGAGACGGGGCCTGGGGACGGTCGGACCCGGCGGCGGGTGGGCCGCGGCGTGCTTGAGGTACTTCCGGGTCGTGCTCGCCACGACGCCGGGCAGGACTTCGGTGAAGGACTTCAGCGTGGGTACGCCGTTGACCGCGGACCGCGCGTCGGCGCGCCGCCCGCGGTCCAGCAGCAGCGGCAGGGTGCGCTCCAGCTCCTGGGTGAGCCGGCGTCCCTCGTCGCCGTGGCACTGGGTGTCGGCCCGGTTCCAGGGGACGACGGCGCCCACCCAGGGGCGGGCGTTGGAGTCGAACGCCTTGAGCCTGCCGCGCCGTTCCTCGTCGGTGAGCACCCAGCGGTCGACGAGCAGGATGCCCGGCCCGTTGGACCGCGGCTCCTGACGCTCCTCGCCGGGTTCGTCGCCGGAGGGCCGCTGATCGCCGGTGTCCTCGTCGTCGAGGGAGGAGACGGTGACCCGGTAGTCCAGCGAGCGGATCACGTCCCCGGCGATCTCGGCCAGCGCGCGCGGAGTCTCGTTGTGGTACGGGTTCCAGTCCCGGGCGTCCTCGCCGTATGGGCCGGGATCCCGGTGCCCCGGGAGGCTGTCCCGGGTCGGCGCGGCCACGGTGAGGCGGATCTGGCGCGGCCCCGCCCCGCGCGGCCGGAACGCGCTCGGCGTGCTCTCGTAGTCGCGCGGCCGGCCGCTCGGCAGCGCCGTCTCGTGGGCCACCCGCACGATCCGCTCGGCGAGCCGCAGCACGGTCTCCTCGTACTCGTCGCGCAGCCGGTTGAGCTTGATCAGCCCGTAGATCCCGTCGGTGGCGTAACGGTCGGGGAACGTCGACTCGTTGAGGTGGATGTGGCGCACCGAGTCGGGCAGCCGCGCGTAGTCGACGCGCGTCCACAGCGCGGGCACGATGGCCAGGGGCTCCGGCGCGCCGCCGTCCTTGGCCTGCCGGATCCGCTCGTTGAACGCGAACAGCTCCCGGCCGCACATCTCGCTGGTGAAGTACCGGGAGGAGAACAGCGGCACGAACACCCGGCATCGCGCCAGGTTCTCGCTCAGCTTCTGCGGCCAGCCCTCGCCGGGCCGCATCTCCCGGTCCATGAAGCCGGGATGGGAGCCCGCCGGCAGGTCGGTGATCGCCATGATGTGGCTGCACAGGTCCCGGAAGAGCACGTGCACCCAGTGGTCGGGATCCCCGCCGCCGGGGTCCCAGGGCGGTGTGTGGGCGTAACTGAGAAAGAAGTAGGGCTGGTCGTCGGACGTGCTGCCCCACTCCCGTTCAGGTATGTCCACACGCCCCCCTGCCCGTAGACGAGCCCCGCCCCCAAGTCACCTGACCGGAACCAACAATGTGCCCGATCTCCACCCCGTCCCGTTCGTTTGTTTCACGCCATTCCAAGGCGATATCGGGCCATCTGGCCCACCGCGTCATCGACAGCGGCCCGCATGCCGAACAGAACGGCCGCCCGGCCTCCCCACTCCCGCTCCACCAGCAACCCGCGCGGCAGCCGCCCCCCGATGTCCGCGAAGTCGCCGTCGTCCAGGGCCAGATCCTCGTACGACACCCAGCCGCCCGGCTCGTCGACCACGCACCGGTAGGTACGCCGGGGCAGCGGCGGCGGCAGCCGGTACTCGGCGAGATGGAAGGCACTGCACACCTCGAACCCGACCCGCAGCAACAGGACTTGGGCGTCCTCCGCGTACAGCCGCGCGAGCGGCGAGAGCTCGCCCAGGTGGCAGTGCGGGTGGTGATCCGCCGTCAACTCCTTTGCCAGTGGCCCAAGTCCGGCGAAAGAGGTCTGCGGATGGGCGCTGCGCACGGCGCCGGGCGCGGTCCGTACGGCCTCGGCGAGCGCCCCCATCGTCGGGCAGGGCGTGTACTCCGGTTCGAAGGCCGGCATCGCGGCCCGGAAGGCACGTAAGTCCTGCTCGCCCAGGCCCGCGACAAGGGCCTTGTGCGCCCGTGAGGTGTCGGAGTTCTCCGGGGTGAACGCGGGCACCACCAGCGTGCCCTCGGGTCCGAGCACATCCAGCAGGACGTCGAGAACACGCTGCGGATGCGCGCCGCTGCCGCCGAGGGAGGCGTGCACCATGAGGACACCGCCGGGGCGGACGCCCATCTCCGGCAGCAGCTGGCCGAGCTCGTCCTCAACCACGGGCCTGCGCCCACTCGTTCCACATCTGCGCCACCAACACCGCGCCGGTCGCGGTGAGTTCGTGCTCGGGGCGCAGGGTGAGGGAGGTGAGGGCGCGGGCGGCGGCCTCGCACTCCCCGGTGCCGAGGAGTTCGCCGACGCGGTCCAGGAACAGCCCGGCCGCGCTGCCCGGCGCGTTCAGGTCGGCGGTCTGCCGCAGCGCCGTGAGCCGGGCGCGGCGCACGAGCCCCGGCAGCGCGAGCACCAGCTCCTCGGGCTCCACGTCGACGCCCACGCCGAGCGCGCCCAGACCGTGGTCGGCACCCGGCCGCACCCCCGCGCCCGCCACCAGCGGGGTGATCGTGGTGACCGTGCCCGCGTACGGCCCGTCGCGCCAGGCGGGAAAGCGTTCCTCCAGCAGTTCGGCGGTGCGCAGCAGACGCTTGCGGAACAGGGCGAGGTCGACGGGCTCCAGCGGCGGGGTGACCTCCGCGGGGAAGCACTCCCGGTACGGGTCCGCGTCGTCGACGAGCAGCTCGGGCCCGCCCTCCACGGCCACGGTCGCCAGCGGTCGCCACTCGGCGGGCCGGGCCGCCGGCACCGACACCCGCCCGGTGCCGTCCCACACCCGGAAGCCGTCGGCCCCGACCTCGACCTCGACGCGCCCCGGCTTCGACAGCGACAGTGTCCCCAGCGTCGGCAGGTACAGCCGCCGCCCCGGCTGTTCCCACGCCAGGTTCACCTCCGCTCCGGCGCGGATCGCCGCGGCCGCGGCCACCGAGAGGAACCGCGGGGTGTCGACGGGGCCGCGCAACGAACTCAGCAGCGAGGTCCGCAGATACGGATGGGTGAGCAGCGCGTTCAGCCGGCTCTGCGCGGCCGGTTCGGCGTCCAGCCGCCCAAGCAGCCGCCACGCCGGGTCCACGGCGGGATCCCCGGCCAGCTCCGCGCGCACCCGGGCGAGCAGCAGCCGGTCCAGCTCCACCTGGGCGAACCGCAACTGGGCGGGACCGCACACCGAGGCCGACAGCGAGTGGTCGGTGACCCGGTCGGCGATCCCGTCGACCAGCGCACGCAGATCCCGGCAGAACACCGACGGGTTGTCGAAGCCCCGCTCGGGGCTGTACCGGTGCGCGTACAGACCACCGCCGCAGGACTCCAGCACCGGACAGCTCCGGCAGGTCTCGCTCACCCCCAGCACACCCGACTGCCGGGCGCGTACGCCCGGATGGTCGGCGAACTCCTCGAAACCGTGCTCGCGTACGTGGTAACCGGTGGCCGGCGCCCCGGGAAAGGCCGTCTTGAGCGAGTCCGCCTGCTCGAAACTGCCGTCGGTCTCGACGACGGCCAGATCGCTCGGCGCCAGCCCCATCGCCTCGGTCAGGCTGGGACCGCCACGGAGTGTGCTGAGCACCGAGTCGAAGGTCCGCACCGGGATCCGCCGCCCCTGCTGCTCCCAGCGGTCGAAGATCGCCAGCAGCCAGTCCGCGTACGGTGTGGGCGAGGGGGAGGGCCCGGACGGCGGCGGATGTTCCCAGGTGGAGTGCGGCAGCAGATAGTCGATCCGGGGCGGATCGAGGGCGGTGAGGGCGTCGTGCACCGCGACCGGATCACTGGCCACGTCCACGGTGCACAGCAGGCCGCTGAACAGATGACGGTTCTCGGGTCTGCGCAGCAGCCCGATCGCCCGCAGCACCCGCTCGTGACTGCTGCGGCCCCGGCGGTCGAGGCGATGCCGGTCGTTGGCGGCCCGGTCGCCGTCCAGGGAGACGCTCACCTTGACGCCGAATTCCCTGAAGACCTCCAGATGAGCCGCGTTCAGCGTCACGCCGTTGGTGTGAATGCGCAGGTCAAGGGTGGTGACCGGGGAGAGCGTCCGGGTCAGCTCGGCGCAGATGCGGCGCAGGTGCGCGGGCCCCACGAGAAGCGGTTCTCCGCCGTGCAGAATCACGGAAACGGAATCCAGGCCTCTGCTGTGCGCATAGTCGCCGAGGCGCCGGGCGACCAGTTCGACGGTTTCCTCCGAAATGCGCACGGGGCGCGCACGCCAGCTCTGGTCCGCGTGCTCGTACACATAGCAGTGGTCACAGGCGAGGTCGCATCTGCTGTGAATTTTGAGGACCACTTGCTGGATGGAGGAATCCGTCACTTACCACACTCTAGGGCCTCCGAACAGCCCGATGGGCCGTCAACTCCCTTCTCGATCAAGGAGTTGACGGCCCATCAGGGTGATGTGCGTGGATTTGTCAGATGGCCGAGTCGAAGGTGATCGGCCGGGTGGGGCGCTTTCCGGGAATGTCGGTCACACGTGCGGTCGAACGCGCGGCGGCGATTCCGGACGGGTCGATGGCCCAGAGGGGCACATGCTGCCCGTGTGCCGACTTGGGGGTGACGCTACGACGATTCATCGGCGTCACGGAGAGTTTCACGGTCAGCTGCCCCACTTCTCGTTCGGACTTCGCCTGCGCGCGGAGCGTAACGCACTTCAGGCTTTCCTGTCGCATGTCGAGACGTCACTATCGTTTCTCGAACTATTGAATCCTTTTCGAATATCGTCTGCTACCTGGGTGAGGTGCGCAATGCGGGGGACCCCCGGGCCCAGTACGACCCTCGGCGAGGCCGATCTGCCGCCGCTGTACCGGACGAGCGACCGACGTGCCATGGCAAGCCAGACGGAGTCATTCCGTGTTGTGCGTACGCAGCTCACGGTGCTGCTCACCGCCACCGGCGCCGCCACACTCGCCGAGCGCCTGCACAGCCGCGTGGCCTCCGCCGTCGCCGCCGCGCTGTACGGCCTGGCCGTCGCCCTCGGCCTGTACACCGCCCGCCGCCGCGCCCGCGCCCACTGGCAGGCCCACCGTGCGGCCGCCGAGCTGCTCAAGTCGCTGGCCTGGCAGTACATGGTCCACGGCGGCCCGTTCCGCACCGGCGTGACCGACCCGGACGCACTGTTCGCGGAGCGCCTGGAGGAGCGGCTGCGGGAATTGCGGAAAGTCGGCTGGGAGGACTCCCGCAACGGCTCCGCCACCCGTGGCGCCGGCCAGATAACCCCCGCCATGCGGCGCGTCCGCGCCAAGCCCTTCGAGGCCCGGCGCGACATCTATCTGCGCGACCGGGTCCTGGAGCAGTTCATCTGGTACCGCAACAGAGCCGCCCAGGCGCACCGCGCGTCGGCGAACTGGTCGAGGGTCACCGCCGCCCTCACGCTCTTCGCCCTCGTCGCCGCCGTGTTACGCGCGGCCGGTGTGATCGGCTGGGATCTCACCGGCCTGCTCAGCGCGGCCGCGGCGGCCGGTGTGGCGTGGCAGGAGGTACGCCGGCACCGGCCGCTGACGTATGCGCACTCCCTCGTGGAACAGGACCTGGACACCCTGCGGATCGCCATGAGCACGACGGTCACGGAGGAGGGCTGGGCCGACGCGGTGGCGGAGGCGGAGCGGCTGGTGTCGCCGCAGCACACGGACTGGCTTGCCCGGTTCGGAAGTTGACGGACCGTCATGCGCCAGTTCGGCAGTTGACGGCCCGTCAGGCACTCACGCGCGCCGCACCCCCGGCTGCCACAGCACCGTGACCGGCACCCCCGTACGCCGGGCGTACGCCACCACGTCACCCGTGCCTCCGAGCCCCCGCGCCGGCCGCCCGTCCCACACGGCCACCAGCCGGTCGGCGTGATCGACGATCCACTGCCCCGCCGCGTAGTACGCCTCCTCGTGCGTCGGCGCGGCGGGCAGGTCGACGCGCCGACGGCACGCGCCCAGGAGTCTGCGGTACGACGCCCGGTCCGTCTCGTCGCCCAGATGGGCCTCGTAGTCCATGCCGGGGATCACCGCAGTGACCGGCACCCCCTCGTCCAGCGCGATGTCCGCGAACAGCTGGTCGGCCCCGGCGGCGAGGCTCGTCAGCGCCTCCACGCCGGCGCCGCTCAACAGCTTGCGCATGCCCTCGCGTACGGGCGGGAGCACGGCGGCGGGCAGCACGCGGTGGCCGGTGACGCCGATCCGGGCGGGTTCGGCCGGGCGGGGCACGTCCGTACGCGGCACGGGTACGTCCCTTCGTCGTCGGTCCCACTCAACCTAGCCGGTGCCGGGGCCCGGCGCGGATCACAGCGGCGCCTGCCAGGTCACGGTGGTGCCCGCGCCGCCGTCCTCGCGCGCTCCGTCGTCGTACACGGTCAGCCGTACGCCCTCCCGCCCGTCCGGCAGGCTCACCGTCGAGTCGACCGTGACCTCGACGCGGGAGACGCCCGGGCGGCGGCAGGTGGTGGTGAGGGCGCGGCGCAGCGCGGTGAGGAGCTGGGCGGCCGTCCGGTCCGGGACGCGGCTGTCGACGGCGCCGGTGAAGCGGGTGGACGGTTTGGATCCGAGCAGGGCGGCAGCGCCCGCCGTCTCCCGAAGTACCTTGCCACGAAAGGTGGTTGGGGCCTCCGCCGGTGGCTGTTGCAGGGCGAAGATGGTCGTACGCACTTCCTGGATGGTCGACTGGAGCTCGTCGACCGCCTTGCCGAGGGTGTCGTGGACGCCGGTCTCGGCACTCCGGCGCTGCGTGGACTCCAGCATCATCCCGGTGGCGAACAGCCGTTGGACGACGAGGTCGTGCAGGTCGCGGGCGATGCGGTCGCGGTCCTCGAAGACGGCGAGGCGCTCACGGCTGCGCCGGGCGTCGGCGAGGACCAGCGCGAGCGCGGCCTGCGAGGCGAACTGGGTGGCCAGCAGCCGTTCGACCGGGGTGTACGGGCGGTCACCGCGCCGGCGGGGCAGGGCGAGCGTGCCGATGAGCCGCCCCTCGGCCTGCAGCGGCAGCATCATGCTGGGCCCGAACCGGTGCCGTACATGAGTCGTCATGCGAGGGTCGGTCGCCGAGTCGTCGATGAACACGGGCTCACCGCCCAGCAGTTGAACCAGCACCGGACTGCCGGGCTGGATGGTGGTCCCCACGATGTCGCCCGGATCCTCGTACGTCGAGGCCGTCACGATCTCCATGCCGCCCTCGTCGGTGCGCTGGAGGATGACGCCCGCGGCGGCGTCGGCGAGGGCGCGGGCGCGTTCGGCGACCGTCATCAGCGCGTCGGCAGCCCGCTCGCCGGTGAGCAGCGCGGTGGTGACGGCCGCGGCCCCCTCGATCCAGCGCTCGCGTTGCCGGGCCGCCTCGTACAGCCGGGCGTTGCCGATCGCGATGCCGGCCTGCACGGCGAGGACGTGCAGCAGCGGTTCGTCCTCGGCGGTGAAGGGGGAGCCGTCGTCCTTGCCCGCGAGATACAGGTCGCCGAACTCCTCGTCGTGCACCCGGATCGGCACCGAGAGGACGTCCGGAGTCCGCGGCGCGGCCGAGGCGGTACGGATCTCCAGAAGCCCGTCCTGCCCCGGGTCCCGGGTGCCGAGGGCGGCGTACCGGGCACCGGTGAGCTCGGCGGCGCTGTCCACGATGTGCTGGAGGGTGGTGCGCAGTTCGAGATCGGTGCCGACGGCGAGGACGGCTTCGAGGAGGGGCGGGAGAGGGTCGGACATACCGCGGCCCTACGAGGTTTCAGGTGGCCAGCGGATCGAGCACCAGGGGCTCGATCTTGCCCTCCAGCATGTAACCGAGGCCCTGTACGGCGCACACGTCCGGCCGCTCGGCGATGTGGACGGGCATGCCGGTGGCCGCGCGCAGCATCTGGTCGAGGCCCGGAAGCAGGGCCGAGCCGCCGACCATCATGATGCCGCGGTCGGCGAGGTCGGCGACCAGGTCGGGCGGGCAGTTGCGCAGGACGCGCCCGATCCCGTCGAGCACGGCGGTCAGCGGGGTCTCGATGGCGTCCCGTACGGCGGCGGTGTCGACCTGTACGGAACGGGCGAGGCCGGTGGCGACGTCCCGTCCGTGGATCTCGGTCGAGGCGGGCCCCTGGGGGGTGAGTCCGTTGCCGGAGAGGGCGAGCTGCAGGGGTCGTACGGACTGACTCGGCAGCATCAACTCGTGCTCGTGACGCAGGTGTTGGACGATCGCGTGGTCCACGGCCTCGCCGCCGACGGGGATCCGCTCGGCAGTGACGATGGAGCCGAGCGAGAGCACGGCGACCTGGGTGGCGGCGGCCCCGCACACCATGATCATGGTGGCCTCGGGCCGCTCGACGGGCAGCCCGCACCCCACGGCGGCGGCGATGAGCGTGTCGACGAGCTCCACACGCCGGGCCCCGAGCCCGACGAGGGTCTCGATGGCGGCGCGCTGGGCGAGCGGGTCGGCGTCGTGCGGCGTGCAGGCGGCGGCACGCAGCCGCGGCTTCCGCCGCAGTGTCCGCCGGATCTTGTCCCCGAGCAGATGCCGGAGCATCCGCTGGGCCATCTCGATGTCCACGACGGTGCCGCCGGAGACGGGCCGCATGACCCGGATGTAGTCGGGAGTGCGTCCCGTCATCTTCTCCGCGAACTCGCCGACGGCGATCAGAGCGCCGGTACGGGTGTTCACGGCGGCGACGGAGGGCTGGTCGACGACGAGTCCGGCGCCCTTCACATAGACGCGGGTCCGGGCCGCCCCCAGGTCGACGGCGAAATGGCAGCGGCGCAACTGCTCCAGACTGGCGGTCATGGCAGGGTCCTCCCGAGAGCGCAGACCGTGGGGGCCGCCGGGGCGGCCGGCCTCGATTCCGTGGGGCCCACGGGTGGCGGGCCTTACTGGAATCGTGCGGGGGTGGGGGTGGGGGCGCCGCTTGTAGGGGGCCGGGTGGGGTGCCGCTGAATGGGCGGTTTTGTCAGATATGTCTGATGTAAAGGTAGTTTAAAGAGTGTCAGAGGGATCGGGTGGCGTCGAGGAGGGCTTCGAGCGAAGAGACCGTCAGATCGGCGGCGGTCGTGCGTAGATCGGCGTCCTTGGTGTAGCCGATACGGCGCAGCCCGAGACCTTCGGCGGCCTGGAGCTCCGCGTTCGACGAGCTGATGAGGAGCCCCACGCGTGACGGTGTGCCAGGGGAACGCAACGCGCGCAGCAGCGGGTCCGGATCCGGCATCAGCAGATCCAGCCGCTCCTTGCGGCCGTGCACGCTGTCCACCGGCATCTTCCGCCTGTCCAGGAAGCGGTGTACGGCCTCCGGGGAGCAGTCAGTGACCACGACCACCCGCCGACCGGACTCGCGCAGGGCGTACAGAAGGGCTGTGGCGTGCTCGGTGGGGGCGGCCCGGGCGGCGGCCTGCAGCTCGAGTTCGTCGAGTCGCGCGCGCAGCCGCGGGGCGACGGGGTGGCGGGCGAAGGCGCGCAGCACGTCGAGTGGGTGCACGAGCCCTTCCCGGAGGGGGAGCGGCCCGTCCTGTCCTGTTCCGGTGAGGGAGCGGCCGGCCAGGGCGTCCGAGGGATCGCGGTCCTCGACGACGAGAGAGAGGAGGTCGAGGGCGGCGGTGCGGGCGGTGGCCTTGGGGAAGAGGCGGGTGAGGGGGCCGTCGAAGCCGATCAGGACGGTCTCGGCGCCGCGCAGGAGGAGGGTGAGGGGGGAGACGGAGAAGGCCGACTGCTGAGGGGTGGGCGCGGGGCCGCCGCCCTGCGGAACCAGCAGGACCGAGTACGACACGCTCAGCCCCGCCACTGGCCAGCGCCGTAGCCCCTCGTGCAGGGCCTGCTGGGCGGAGCCTGCGCGACGGAGGGGGTGGCGGCGGGTGATGCGGGCGCCTTCCTTGAGGAAGTGGTCGAGGAAGCGTGAGGGGATGTCGGGGGGTGCGTCCCGTACGTAGGCGACAGGGTCGTCGGCGTGCCAGGACAGCTCCAGAAAGGCGGTGAACGCGCCGCCGCCCGAACTCGGGAGCGCAACCTCGTAGTTGGCGTGGTGGGTGGTCAGGTCCACCTCGTAGTACGTCGTGAGCCGCGGTGGGCGTCTGCCCCACGGGTGGGCCGGGTTGAGGAGGGTGAGGGGGCCGTCGGGCTGGGTGTGCACGATGGCGGTGGTGGCGGGGTCGGGGGTCTCGAGGCGGGCGAGGTCGGGGGTGGTGTACGGGCCGCGGATCAGGTCGCCGGGGTCGGGGTCCAGGTACTCCGGTTCGGTCGGCGGGAGGTGGAGGGGGCAGTACCAGGCGACGGGGGGTGTGGTGGCGGCGCCGAGGCGGAGGGGCTGGAAGGCGGTGGCGTCGAAGAGGGAGCCGTGGTCGCCGAACTCCTCGTACAACGCCGGGGACACGACGACCAGGACGTCCGCGTCGGCGCCCTCCAGGATGAGCTGCACGTCGGGGGAGAGGGCGGGTTGATCCGGGTTCGCGAACCAGGGCGCATGCCAGAAGGTGACCCGGAACGGTGGAGGCTCCGTCAAGTCGGCCAGTGCGTCCGGGAGTTCGTGCAGTACGGCACTCAGCACGGGGAGTACGTCGGCCTCGGGTTCGGTGAGGACGACATAGCCGTCCGTGCGGGCGAGGACCTCGTACTGGTGCGGGGCGAGATCTCCCCCGGAGAGCAGCCCGGTGACCGCCCGGCCGAGGGTGTGCCGGGCCTGGTCGTGCTCGTTGAGGCCGGGGGCCTCGAAGACGATGGTGGGGCGGGGGCGGTCCGGCTCCTCTGGGTGGGACTCGGGCGACTCGGCGGTGATCTGGGTCATGCCCTGGAGCGCCAGTGTGTGGAGTCGGTGGAAGTCCTCGCGGTCGGGGTGTTCCTGGAGGAGGACGGTGAGGTCGGCGACGGCGCGCTCGAAGTCGCCCAGTTCCAGATCGAGTTCGGCGACGTTGGTGCGAAGGGTGAGGTGGAGGGCGCGGAGTCGGGCCCGGGTGGCCTCGGCGGCCGGGCCGGGGACACCGTCGAGAGGGTCGCCGTGCCAGAGCGACAGGGCTGTATAGGTCCGGGCGCGTCGGGTGCCGGGGTTCGGGGTGCGGACAGGGTGGGCCCGGGAGGAGAGCAGCTCCTCGCAACGGAACACATCGACGAAGGCGCCCGGGATGTGCAGGGCGTACCCGTCGGTGACCGCGGCGAGCGTGCCCGGGCCCAAGCGGCGCAGTACCTCCGTGCAGAGGAGGTCGATTCGGCGAACGGCCTCGGCGTCGGTGGGAGGGTCGTCCCACATGCCCTGGGCCAGCTCCGAGTACGTCACCCGGCACCCCTGCTTGAGGACCAGCATGCACAGCAGCGCCTGCGCTTCGGAGACGGGCACGAGGACGGGCTCGTCCCCGAGGGCGATCTCCAGCGGCCCGAGCATCGTGAAACGCAGGGACGGCACCCCGCCGCTCTCCAGTACGGCCCCCACCTCGCGCGGAATCCGATCCAGCGCCGTCCGGCGCACGGACTCCACCTCCGCCCCCAGGTCGACCGCGACCCGCCGGAACAACGTCCGATGCTCGTCCGGGATCTCCGTGTGCGAGGTCAAGTACCGCAACAGCGTGCTCAGTTCGCGGAAGTCGGCCGCCGCGTCCCAGTCGCCCGACTCCTCCCCCAGCGCAAAGCGGTCGATCACGGCCGTGCCGTCCGGCTTCAACAGCAGCCCGTTCGAACCCCGTTGGCCGCGCACCAGCCCCCACCGATGCAGGACGTCCAGCCCCTTCGTCACATGGAGCACGAGCCGGGCCAGCACACCGCAGGAAACCCCGGGACCGCTGCCCTGCTCCAGCTCCGCCAGGGTCACCCCGTCCACGAACTCCGCGACCAGGTACGGCGTTTCGCCCTCGACCCCCCAGTCCAGCACCGGGATCACGTTCGGGTGCCGCAGCCCCGCCAGCGTCTCCGCCTCCCCCAGGAAACGCGCCCCCGCGTCCGCCTGCTCCCGGTAGAGGTGCACCACCACGGGCCGGTCGCTTCGCACATCCACGGCCTGCCACACCCGTCGGCCCCGCCCCCGCGGCCTGACCAGCCGGTACCGCTCCCCGAGCAGCTCCGACGGGGTATTGGAGCCGGCCTCGCGAGACCGCCGCTCGCTCGGCGCCGAGGAGGCATCCGGACCGATCGGGCGCGGCTGCCCCGCCGCCGGCGACGCGGATCCGCCTCCCACCCGGCCACCCAGCCGCCGCACCGTCTCCTCCCGCACCGTCGCGATGGCCCCCTCCTCGCCCCCACGGACCTCCGTCGGGATCTCCCCCGCCCCGATCCCCGCCCGCTCGTCGATCAACCCGCCCACCCGCGCCAGGAATTCACGCGTCCGACCCCGAGCCGTACGCGGCAGCGACCGCAGCAGCAGGTCCCGTACGCCGGGCCGGAAGTCGTACGACCCCGGGGGCCCCGGGACCGCCGTCAGCATGCCGCTGAGGATGATCTCGGCGAGGTGCTGGGGGCGGGGGCTGGGTTCGAGGGCCCGTTGGACCAGGCGCATCACCGGGAGGGACGGGTCGGCGAGGGCGAGGTGGCCGGCCAGGCGGAAGGCCTCCGGGGAGGCGGTGGAGCGGAAGTGGATGACCAGGTCGTGGGGTGGGAGGGAGGCGATGTCCGGGGCGGAGGGTTCGGGCGGTGGGGTGGGGACGGTGGGGAGTGGGGCCGCCGCGCCGGGCGTGTGGGCGCCGCCGGGGGAGGCGATCAGGGTGGCCCAGTTCGCCAGCCAGGACGGGCCCGGCTCCAGAACTTGCAGCACAGTGTGCGCTGTTGGGGCGTCCGGGTCGTACGGCGTGAAGGTCAGCCGGGTGGCCGGGGCCGCCGCCGAGGGAGCGGCCAGCAGGCCCGGCTCGGCCGGCAGGGCCGTGGTGGACCACAGGTGTTCGGGCAGCGGTTGGAGCACGGCGACCGGCATACGGCTCGCCCAGTGATGCAGCGTCCGGTACCAGCGGGTGCCCGCCGGCCCCGGGCGCCACTGCGGGCCCATGCAGTCGCTGACGATCAGCGTGACCGTGCGGCCGTCGGAGGGGTCGGGGACTTGCCGGGCGCGGCCGTCGGGGCCGGCCGGGTGCGGGGTGATCGCGCGGAAGATGCCCGACTGGGCGAGCGTGGTGTGCAGTTCGCGCACCAACGGGCGCCAGACCGGCATCGTCGGACCGGTGTCGTACACGAGATTGAGGCGCAGCCAGCGGTCGGGGGCCGGGCGCAGCACGGGCAGCCAGGCGTCGGGGCGCGCGCCGAGCCGGGCGATGCGGTCGGCGGTGGCGTGCTCGTCGAGGACACGGGCGCGCGGGGAGGGGACCTTGCGTTTGAGGGGGCGCAGGGCGCGTTGCAGGGCGAGGGGGTGGTGGAGCATCGGGGGCGCGGGGGCGAGGAGGGGGGTGCCGGGCGGGTCGTCGTGCGGGGCGCGGGGCGGTGTCGCGGCGAGGTGGAGAGGGACGCGGCCGTCGGGGGTGGGTGGCGGTGACGGGCGCGGAGATCGGGGAGGCGTGGGGTTCGGGGCTACGGCGGTGGGGGCGGGGGCGGGGGCGGGGGTGGGTGTGCGGGCGCCCGGGCGTGGCCGACCGGCCCCCGTCCCGCTCTGGCGTTCCTCACCAGGCGACGCCAACTTCCGGGCCAGCCACAGCAGTTCGGCGAGCTCGCGAGTCGTCGGCCCGGCCTCACCGACCGCATCCACCCCCGCAGCCGCACCGAGAATCTCGGCAAGCCGCCCGATGCCGCCGACGGCGGCCGACGACACCCTCGCCGTCTCGCCGAAGGGAGGAGAGGTCACGCCCGCCGTTCCGTCGCCGGCAGGGGATGCTGCCTCCGCCCTCCGGTCGGCCGCAGAAGATCCTGCCCTCACCGACCCGTC